>CAZJOL010000125.1:0-7945 GCA_964547605.1 uncultured Bacteroidaceae bacterium
ATCTGATTTCTGAAATCTATTTCTTCTTCGGCTGTCTTGCAGCGCTCATTTTCTGCGCTTCTTCGAGACGTTTTGCCCAGTTTGATTTCTTCACGGGTTTTTTCTTGTTTGCTTCGATAAGCGCGCGCACTTTGTCTTCTTTGATAAAGTAGCGGATGGCGAAAATCTGTGCAAATGTGATGAGGTTGGCAAGCAGGTAATAATAGCTCAGACCTGATGAATAACTGTTGAAAAAGCCAAGGAACATAATCGGCATCAGATACATCATGGTGCGCATGCCGGGCATTGTGTTGGTGCTGCCCATCATCTTTTCATTCAATCGCGTGTAAATGACCGTTGAAATGGTCATAAGCAGACAGAACAAGCTCACATGATCGCCATAGAAAGGAATTTTAAAGCCAAGATTCAGAATGGAGTCGTATGATGAAAGATCGTCGGCCCAGAGGAATGGCTGCTGACGGAGTTCGATTGACGCAGGGAAGAACCGGAACATGGCAATCAGAATCGGGAACTGCAGCAACATGGGAAGACAGCCTGACAGCGGACTGGCACCTGCTTTTTTGTACAGGTCCATGGTGGCCTGCTGCTTTTTCATGGCATCTTCTTTCTTCGGGAATTTGGCGGAAATGGCATCAACTTCCGGTTTCAGAATCCGCATTTTGGCTGAGCTCTTATACGTTTTCAGCGCAATCGGGAACAGCACAATCTTGAGCAGAATGGTAAGTATAAGAATGATGACTCCATAATTCAGCGCATAACTCTCGAGCCAGTTGAACACAGGAATAACGGCAAAACGGTTGATCCAGGCCAGGGGCGCAAAGCTCCAGCCAAGCGGAATCTGTCTTTCAAGTGAAAGATCATACTGACGAAGTGTTTTATATTTGAGTGGACCTGCATAAAAATCGAAACTCACGGTGCTGTCCTTGTCGGCATTGAACTCCAGGCTCATGGTTGATTGCATTGTCTTCAGATACGTGCTGTCACTCAGATCCCGTGTATATGATTTGATGTCGGCCGAATTGAACTTATCTTTTGCAATGAATGAAGTTGCAAAGAACTGTTGCTTGAATGAAATCCATTTCACCGAAGTCTTGATGTTTTCCTGTGCATCTTTTGTTTCGCTCAGGTAGTCGGTTTCCAGATCATTGTCGGCATAATGGATGGTACTTACATTTCTTTCATTCTGAAGGCTTTTCTCTTTTGAAGCAAGATCTGCATTCCATTCAACAGTCATGAAACGATTACCGGTTCCAATGAATTTTTCACGGTTTTCATAAGTGACCCCAAATCTGAACAAATAAGAATCTTTGTAAAAAGTGTAATTGAAAACAACAGCCCCGGCTTCGGTTCCGTCATTGTTAACTGCCGGAGCCCGGAAACTGACAAGCATGGAGTCACCATTCAATTGCGAACTATACTGGCCGTTGCTGAATCCCTTAACCGGTGTAAAATAAAGGGCAGATGTTTTTGCCAGTGATTGAGTTGTATGAAACGATACATCAAAGTAACTGTTGTTGTTGTAAAACATCATCAGCGGCTTTTTGTCCCACGTGTAAAACTCTTTGAGCTCGATCTGTTTCACTGAAGCTCCTTTCGATGCTATCGTAACGCGCATCAGTGGGGTTTCTACAATATAATTTGTATCTGTACCTTCGAGTGAAGTATAGAAAAAACCATCTTTTTCAAAATTGAATTTTACGGTTGAATCTGCAACTGCAGTATCGTTTACTGCAATAGCAGTAGCATGCGTGGTCTGTTTTGCAGCACTGTCTTTAACAGTTTTTGCAGAATCTTTGGACTGCGCCATGGCTACCGCATTGAGCGAATCCTGCTGAAGTTTGACTTTTGCAATGGAATCTTTTCTGGCCTGTTCTTTCTGGCGCTCCTCTTTCGAAGGCGCATTCCAGATCGAAAATCCGATCAGGATTCCAAAAATCAGAACAAATCCGAGAATCTGGTTGTATTTCATAGTGAGAGCGTAAATTGGGGTGCAAAGGTAATGAATATTGACAAATTGCTTCGCCGAAGCCGGTTACTTTGGTTTTGAGCAATCAATGGCGGCCTTGACAAAGCGGACAAAGAGCGGGTGTGGGTTTTCAACCGTACTGCGGTATTCCGGATGAAACTGAACGCCTACAAACCACGGATGATTTTCGATCTCAACGATTTCCACCAGCTCTTCGTTCGGATTGATTCCGGTAGCAAGCATTCCTGCCATCGAAAACATCTCAATGTATTTATTGTTGAACTCATAACGATGACGATGTCTTTCGTTGATCAGTTCTTCATGATAAACTTCTGAAACCTTGCTTCCGGGCTTGATTTTGCATGGATACAAGCCAAGACGCATGGTGCCGCCTTTTCCTGAAACCTTTTTCTGCGATTCCATAATATCAATGACCGGATGCGGTGTCCTGCGGTCCATCTCACGGCTGTGGGCGCCTTCGAGATTCAGCACATTGCGCGCAAACTCAATCACTGCCACCTGCATTCCGAGACATATACCCAGAAACGGAATGTTGTTTTCGCGTGCATAGCGCACGGAAATAATTTTTCCTTCAATGCCACGTTCACCAAAGCCAGGTGCAACAAGGATTCCGGACATTCCAGACAGTTGTTCTACAACATTTTCATCAGTAACAAATTCGCTGTGAACAAGCTTCACTTTGACTTTGTAGTGATTGGCTGCACCGGCATGAATGAATGATTCAAGAATTGATTTATATGCATCCTTGAGTTCAACATATTTCCCAACCAGCGCGATGTTCACTTCCCCGACCGGATTTTTCAGGCGGTACAGAAAATCTTCCCATACCTTCATGTCTGAATCCGGAATATCAATGATGCCCAGTTTGCGCATGACAACAGTATCGAGCTTCTGGTCGCGCATTCTGAGCGGAACTTCGTATATGGTTTCCACGTCAACGCTTTCAACAACGGCATCCTGTTGAACGTTGCAGAAAAGGGCAATTTTATTTCGTTGGGATTCGCTGATATTTCTTTCGCTGCGGCAAACAATAACATCGGGTTGAACACCAAGTTCGAGCAATGTTTTTACTGAGTGCTGGGTTGGTTTTGTTTTTAATTCGCCAGCGGCGGCAAGATAGGGAACCAGTGTGAGGTGAATGACGGCTGCGTGATTGCCAAGCTCCCATCTGAGCTGACGAACCGCCTCAATGTAAGGAAGAGATTCAATATCACCAACGGTTCCGCCAATTTCGGTTATAATGAAATCATATTTGCCATGTGAGGCCAGCAGCCGCATCCGATACTTGATTTCATCGGTGATGTGAGGAATGATCTGGACTGTTTCGCCAAGATAATCTCCGCGGCGCTCTTTTTCAATGACACTTTGGTATATACGGCCAGTGGTCACATTGTTGGCCTGCGACGTTGGAATATTGAGGAATCGCTCGTAATGACCAAGGTCAAGGTCAGTCTCGGCGCCGTCGTCGGTTACAAAACATTCACCGTGTTCGTATGGATTGAGTGTACCCGGATCAACGTTGATGTATGGGTCTAATTTCTGGATGGTGACCGAATATCCGCGGGCCTGCAGCAGCCGCGCCAGCGAAGCGCTAATAATTCCTTTTCCCAATGAGGATACCACGCCTCCTGTTACAAAAATATACCGGGTGTCTTTCATATTCCTGATGAAAATTGCATTTGATTGATTGCCCAAAAGTACATAAAATTGTTGTTTCTTTTTTTAAAATTTCGGAGTTTGTTTAACTTTGCCAAACCTTCATGAAACCCAATCATTATGGACAACACTGCATTTTCCCGCTTTCTTGAGTCTCAGAAAAAAGCTTTTGCATTGCAGAAAAATTACTCCTTCGGAACATTCAGGGCCGACCTGTATGGCTACCGGCGCTTCAATATGCTGGGCCGCGATTATTATTTCTTTCATGAAGGCAATTTTGTAAGTTTCACTCCCGAAAAATGTGCTGCCATGCATGAAGCAGCGCGGGAGCACGTTAATGCGCAGTACAAAATGCCAAAAGCCATGCGCTTTGTAGTGCCCAATATTGTTTCGATATTTCTCTCTCCTGATGGTTTCAGTGAGCAGTCGGTTGAACTTGCGCTTCAGCAGAAGCGTCCGTGGCAGGGCGGGGAAGTCCATGACATGTTTTTTGTCGACACCACACGGAAAGAGTGCTATGGCCCGGGATATCACAAAGTGCGGGTGGAAGGGATTGATTTTACGTTGAAAAAAACCGATCCCACCAACCGAAGCATTGAACTGATAAAAGAGCTTTTGAAATAACCCCGTTACACGTTACGCGTTACAATCGTTACATTTTGCAATCAGCTTTCAGCGAAGTCCCGTCTGCAAGGCACGGGATAATCAGCATTCAGCTCTGAGAAGGAGCTTGGAAAATACGAAATTAGAAATACGAAATTAGAAATACGAAATCAGAAATACGAAATCAGAAATACGAAATTAGAAATACGAAATCAGAGATGCGAAATCAGAGATGCGAATCAGTCGATAAGCATTGCGCTCACATGATATGTCATCCTTCGACGAGATCAGGGCATGCATTTCAACTTTATTAACTTTATGGACTCAGTTCGGCGTAGTCTAAAAAGATAAATCTGCTGGCATTAGTCTGGAGACTAATGCCAACCAAAATTTTTTAAAGACTACGCCGAACTGAGTCTCCGCGCTACGCTTTGACAGCTTCAAATAATATTTCAACCGGATGCAAAGCGGTTTTTCCTGTTCCGTCTTTTATCTGATGCCGGCAGCTGGTGCCCGATGCAGCAATGATTGTCTCTGCCGGTGCATTGCGGACTGTTGGCAACAAGACCAGTTCGCCCACTTTCATACTGAGCGCATAGTGTTCTTTTTCAAAACCGAATGAACCCGCCATACCACAGCATCCCGACGGGATTTCCTTCACCGAATAATGCGAAGGAATACTTAGCAGTTTTTTCGTTACATCTGTTCCAAGTAACGCTTTCTGCTGACAGTGTCCGTGATACAGAATTTCTTTTTTCTCACTTGTAAACTGCATCTTTTTGATTTTACCCTTCTCAAATTCCCTCACAATGAATTCTTCAATCAGCATGGTGTATGGCGCAAGGTCTTTTGCTTTTTCGCGTAAACGGGCACTGCACAATTCCGGATATTCATCCCTGAATCCAAGAATGGCAGAGGGCTCAATGCCAATCAGGGGCTGGTCTTCCGATACCCTGCCCGAAATAGCTTCAATGTTTTTGTCAATTATTTTTCTTGCTTTTTTCAGCAATCCTTTCGAAATAAAAGTGCGCGCACTCAGGCTGTGTTCCGGCAACTCGACCCGGTAACCCAGCATGCAGAGCAGACTGATGGCTTTCACTCCGATATAAATATCGTTGGTGTTTGTGAATTCGTCAACAAAAACATTCACTGTGCCGTTGTGCCCGGTGAGCTTGTTCAATTCGGGTAGATTCTTTCGGGCCCAGCGCCGGAGCGACTTTCCGTGAAGTTCGGGCAGACTTCTCTGTGGTGCAAAGCCAATGATTTTTTTTATCGGCCAGGAAAGAAAACTACTTTTCGCAAACAGGTTGTATATGCCGCTGAAAGGCAATGCCAGACGGTTAATGCTGTCGATGTATGCAATGGCACGTGTGCGGATCCGCACGGGATGCGTGTTGTACCAGTGCTGCAAAAATTCGGTCTTGTACTTGGCCATGTCAACTGACGACGGACACTCCGATTTGCACAGCTTGCAGCCAAGACACAAATCCAGCGCCTTGTAGATATCGCGGTGATTGAATGGATTTGCTTTCGGGCTGTTGGTCAGATATTCACGCAATATGTTTGCTCTTGCCCGTGTTGAATTTTTTTCGTCGAGCGATGCCTGATAGCTGGGACACATGCCTCCTGAGGCCAGATGCGGCTTGCGGCAATCACCCGATCCGTTGCATTTCTCAACGGCGCGCAGCATGCCGTGGTCGTGACTGAAATCATAATACGTGTCGATTTCCCTGACCTGTGCTCCCGGCTCGAATCGCAGCATGGTGTTCATCGGAGGCGTGTCGGTGATTTTTCCTTTGTTGAAAACACCGAATGGATCCCATGTATGTTTGATTTGTGTGAGCAGTGTGTAATTCTTTTCACCGATCATAAGCGGAATAAACTCTCCGCGCAGCCGTCCGTCGCCATGCTCGCCGCTGAGCGAGCCCTTGTATTTTTTTACCAGCTTCGCCGTTTCATGTGCAAGGGTGTGAAACAACATCACGTCTTTCGGATCACGCAGATTCAGAATAGGTCTCAGATGCAGTTCTCCGGTGCCAATGTGTGCATAATACACGCAACTGAGATTGTGTTTCCGGAGAAGGGCATTGAATTCATCGATGTATTGCGGCAGCATTTCCGGATTGACCGCAGTATCTTCAATGACCGGAACCGGTTTTGCATCACCGGGCATGTTACTCAGCACGCCCAGTCCTGCCTTGCGGAGTTCCCACACTTTTTTGATGTCGCCTCCGGTGATCACGGGGAAATGATACCCCAGATTTTCCGCTCTGATAGCGGCTTCCATGGCTTCGGTCTTTCGTTGAATTGATTCCTGTGTTTCTTCGGCAAACTCTACAATCAGAATGGCAGCGGGCTCACCATACACAAAGAATCTGTTTTTATTCTGGTTGATGTTTTCTTTTGTCAGATCCAGAATGGCTTTATCCATCAGCTCAACCGATACGGGTTCATGCCTGAGCGCAACCAGATTGGCTTTGAGAGAGTCTTCGAGCGACTTGCAGTGCACGCAGACCAACGCTTTTTCTTTGGGCGGCAGCGGAACAAGATTGAGTTTGATTTCGGTGAGCAATGCCAGCGTGCCTTCCGAGCCCGCAATGACTTTGCAGAAATTGAATTGCTCGCCTCCGGTAAACGGCTCTGCGCGCATCAAAAGGTCGATGGCGTAGCCGGTATTACGTCTCTTTATGGCAGGATCGGGAAATTCCTGAACAATACTGAACTGATTGTTTTCGTCTGAGAGAATTTCACGGATATTTCGGTATATATTGCCTTCCAGATTTTCCAGTGTCATTTTTTCGCGGAAAGCTTCGCGGCATAATTGTTTGAACTCGACTTCGGAAGCATCGCTCAGCAAAGCCTTGACTGAGAGCAGATGATCACGCGTGGAACCGTAGATAAGACTGTGAGCGCCGCAGGAGTTGTTGCCAACCATTCCGCCAATGTTGCAGCGCGATGAGGTGCTGGTCTCCGGTCCGAAAAACAATCCGTATTTCGCCAGTTCGCGGTTGAGTTCATCCAGAATGACTCCGGGCTCAACCCGCACCCAATGCTGTTTTTCGTTTATTTCAAGAATTCTGGTGAAATGTTTCGACATGTCCACAACCAGACCGTTGCCTACAACCTGCCCTGCGAGCGATGTTCCGGCCGCACGTGGAATTATGGTCACGTCGTTTTCGCGTGCAAAGCGGATCAGTATTTTCAGGTCTTCCTTGTCTTTGGGATAGGCGACGGCAACCGGAAATTCGCGGTAGGCCGAAGCATCGGTGGCATACATGATGCGATAGGCCTTATCGTAATAAAGCTCCCCTGAAAGTTGTGTTTTGAGCTGCGCAAGATTTTTTTCTATATCGTGTGGCATCGGAAGCGGATGTTTATGCATCAAAATTACAAATAATCATTGAGAAAGTTCAAGAACAAGGACGAGAACAAGAGCAAGAACGAGAACAAGGACGAGGTCAAGGTTGAGAGGTTGATATGTTGAGAGGTTGATGTGTTGAGAGGTTTAGAGGTTGATATGTTTAGAGGTTGATAAGACGGTATTTTGTCATAGCTGACAGCTTCAGCTGTCAGACCAATTAGCGCCATCTTGTCATCACGTGAAACGTGACAAGCTGTTTCACTTGAGGGCGCTGCATATGTCGTCTCGGGGTCACATCAGACCTGCGCAGCATAAATACATGATTTTTTGATCGATGC
>CAZJOL010000126.1:0-7937 GCA_964547605.1 uncultured Bacteroidaceae bacterium
AGATAGTGTATTCCGGATTTAATTTTTTGAATCGAAGCGTTTTCAAGACGGTTATTCAGTTTGGCCCAGACATGTAGTGTTTCGTTTATAATGCCTCCTTCGCGCGTGAGAATTACATGTGCTTCGGCCGGGCGCAGTCTGCGTTTTTGGGAATGCATGGCGATAGCGCTTACAAGCCAGATAAAGGCACTTAATCCAACGAAGAAGACAATAAGGAAACTGAAATCCAATCCAATTATGGCCAGAAACACACACACAATAAATGTTATAAAAATAACTACCCATCGCATCAGCAAAAAATTTCCCGAGACTTCTTTCACATCAAATTTTTGCAGTTGTGCGTATTCCACTTGCCCAATATGCCATTGAGCAACAACATTTTCCGGTTGAAGAATAGACTCAAAAACGCGGGCGGTCCTGACGTAATAATAGAAAATAATTATTCCGGTGAGAAGCACCAGGAAGGCTAATACCATCATTGCAAAACCGCCATCCATACCATCCATGTTGGTGAGTGATGGAATGAGAAATAGCGCAAGTGTGATGATACCAAATATCAGCGCACTTCTGGTCGCAATGATTTTGTATTTATTTCTGATCATGAATAAGCGATTGCAGTTACAATATTACTAAATAAAATCTGATGTTATCCGGTTGATAAAAAAATGTTGTTTGAAATCTTGAAGGAATTTAGTATTTTTGAAATCATTATTCTGATTAAACGTAAAAAATTATCGATATGATTCTTTGCTCCAATTGTCATCAATCGTTGAATGAGAACGCGAAATTCTGCACAAATTGCGGAACTAAAATAGTTGTTTCAGAAAAAACACTGAACGATGAAAGCGTATTGAAATGCAGTTGTGGAGCTGAGTTGAAACAGGGTGCGAAGTTTTGCACTTCTTGTGGAAAAAAGTTCAATATTGCTGAAGAAAAACTGAAAGATGACAATTCAGATCATTGCAGTTGTGGCGCCGAAATGAAGCCGGGCGCCAAATTCTGCACGGTGTGCGGAAAGAAAGTCGCGGTTGCTGAAAATACAGCGCCGATAATGAACCCGGATGTATGTCCCTGCGGAGCAGCATTGAAGCCCGGAGTCAAATTTTGCACAACCTGTGGCAAATCAACTTTTGTAGTACAGCAGCCAATTCATCAGCCAGCATCGGTGCGCACACAACCCAAACAGCCGGTTCAGCAAGCTTTTTATCAATCTCAGCCAATTAAACCGCGCAAAAAGAAACGTGTTTTTCTGAAAGTGGCTGCAGCTGTTCTTATTGTTGCAGTTATTGGTGGTGGCGGATATCTTGCTTACACTAAGCTTTTCGGTGGAATCAGGAAAAAATTATTGGTTGAACAAACGATTGCTGTTTCCGACAAAGATCAGACGGTGAAGTATGAAGACGAGATTGCGGTGACTGTGCCTTATGGATTGATTGATAAAGAGCAAACGTTAAGCATTTATTCAGTGAAGGGATTGCCCGTAGAGGACGGCATAAAACAGCTTGGGGCTTACGATGTAAGCATGTCGGAAACAAATGAATTCGACGGTTACATGGAAGTGACCATTAAGTACGATCCAGCAGATTTACCAGCCGGTGCAGATCCCTCAAAAGATCTTTTCTGCATGTATCTGGATGAATCCAGCAATGAATGGAAGGGACTTCCTTATACAATAAATGCATCGGACAATACCATGACCATTTATACGAATCATTTTACCACCTTTGCAACGTGGGCTGTTTCAGAAAAGGTTGTCCCCGACCCGATGATGACTGTGAAAAAGGTTCAATTCCCGGGTGGTTCATTCATGTCAACCGAAGAAGTTGCTACCACCATGGAAGAATTTGCAGCGAATTCGCCAAAGTCGGATGGCGCTGTCAGAGCTGGCTGGGATAAGGTGAACGAGTGGTTTGGCATAAGTGCACAAGTGGGGTCTTTTGCTGAAAATGCGCTCGAAATGGGCGCTTTGAAAGGTATAAACGAAGTGGCGACTGAAGTTGGATTGGGCTTTGCGTTGGTGCAGTGTGCCATTGATGTTGCTGAAGGAAAAACAGGCAAAGCAACACTGGAGCTGTCAAAAAATCTATATAATTATTGGGCGCTGAAACTGATTAATACTTCAGCTATCAATCTGGCATTTGTGGGCGTATTTGTTATTGACTGGTCGCTCAATAAATTCATTCAGGAAGCAATCAGTGGCCGAACAGATATTTATCAGAAAGCGTACGATCTTTATTACAAAGAGAAAAGAGAAAAAGAAAAAATCAATTCGGTCTATTGGTACAAAACATTGAAAAAGACCATGCGGTCTGTGAAAAATCCGGCGCAAGCTTCTGAAGAAGTCATGAAAGTTATTCATGATTATGTCTGGGAATTCTGGCAGGATGAAAGTGTTGTAGGTGAGTATCAAGATCGCATTATGAAGAATACCGGCGCCACCGGAGGCGGCTTTCTGAGCGAACAATTAAAAAAAGATATTTCAGATGAACATTATGCTTCTATTATTCAGATGTTGAATAAGACAAATATTTTTGATCGAATTGTAAAAGAAATTCGTTTGGACATGCAGGGGAAGCTGTACGATAAGCTTTGTTTTATTCAGAAAGAAATGAACAAGGTGAGTAAAATAAATGTAGTTGTAAAAATTGATCCTGAATGTGATGAATACTCCGATGTTGAAGTTGGTGGATTGGCTGTGCAATTTAATGTTGCATCGGATGTTCATAAAAAACTCTGGACTGGTACAACAGACAAGGATGGAGAGTTTATTTTCAACTGCACAACGCTTGGCTATCTTGATGCCGGAAGCCCGCAGGAAGTGATTGTAACGGTGAAAGGTCCGGCAGGAAAAGACGAGGAATTTTCAGGCGAATTAAAGTTGGCCGGTGAAGGTAAAACCACGGTGGTGGAAATCATGATTGGCGCTCCAAAACTGGAAGGGACCTGGAAGCTCGATGCCACCATTACCAAGATGACCATGGATGCTTCGCTTCAGTATATGGACGGGATGGCAGATTTTTATGGTTCCGGCGATGAATACAGAAAGGAAAGGAAAAACGTTGAGGAACAGATGAAAGGACAGAAAGCACAGCTGCCCGATCTGAAGCTCGATGGCATTGAATACCTGATGGATGTGAAACGCGAAGGTCAGTATTACATCATTCAGTCGAAAAACTTCAATGACAATACGGCATTGGGAAGTGTGCAGTACAAAATCAAATTCACCAGCCGCAACACGTTCGAAGGCACCTACCTCGGACTGAATCACCTCAACGGAAAGGAAAACCGGACTGAAATGGATTTGAAGGGAACACGACTTAAATAACTCAATATGAACCAAACTTTTTTCCCACTTGTTTTTTTAATGTTTTTTTTCATTGGATGTTCATCAACAGCAAAAAAGGATAATAAAAAATCCATTGAAAGAGTTGTTGTTAATGAGGCAACAATCGTGCTTCATCAAAACTCGGAAGGAGAAAAAATATTTCCTTTGAAAGACACCATCTGTATTCCGCTGAAAGATGTTACAACCAGCTCTGGGAGCAGCACTTCTCTGCAAATGAAATTTGAGAAAAATGACGGAGGACGGGTAAATTCACTTGATTTATTTATGCCGGCAGCACCGCAATTGAAGTGGCATTCAACCCGTGATGGTGGTTTTGAATTGTATGAAACAAAACTCCCTTATACACTTAAAGGGGAAAATTATGTTCCATATAAGGATGCGCTTCGTGATTCGGAAATCAAGGCCAGTGCATATTTGCAATCAATTATAAAATCACCTGCCGGCACGGCATTTTTGTATTTCAGGTTTGATGAAATAACGATTCTGTCACTTGATTTCAAGGATGGAAAAGCCAATATGGAAATGAATCTGAAACTCGTTTCAGAGCAATTATCCGATCCGGTTTTTGGCAGTTACAATGCCGAAGTGCATTTTGTAATCAAGGATTTCGCATCGTCGATGATGATGGTTGACTGAAGCGACAATGAATATGAATGCGGGGATCATTAAAGCTCCTTCAGCTCCTTCGTCGCAGGGCCAAGGCATTAAATTGCACAAAAACAGTCAGAATCGTAGTTGCACAAAGTAACACGAAGTTCTGCACAAAGTAAAATGTAAGCAAAAGCCGTTATAAAAAACACAACGTAGTTGATACCGGCTTTTGCCTTGTGAAATATACTTTGTGGTACTTCGTGTTTCCGATGTGTGACTTTGTGAAACCAGAAATGTTGCTTTTGCTCTGTAGGTCTGAATTTGGAATTATTCGTTCAGAATAATGGCTTCGTAAATAAAGATTTCAGTTTCTTCATCCTTCCATCCTTCCCAGCCGATGCCGGCTTTGTCGCGGCTGCAATGACCCAGGAACTCTTCAAGAGTCCAGCCGGTTTCGGTGGCTACCTGAGGCAGGAAAGTGCCTGTCATGTTGCCCCGCTTGATGTAAATACCATGCTTTCCCAATACAATCTGTTCCACCGAATCAATTTTCTGCATCGGGGTCAGAACTGAAATTTCGAGATCGATGTTTTTATATTCTTCTTTTGTAAGCGGCTCAAATCTTGGATCGCTGAAAGCCGCTGCTGTAGCCATTTCCTGGATGTTGCGACCAAGCTCTCTGTCCTGTCTGAACGTACCGATGCAGCCGCGCAGTTTTTCATTCAGATGCAGCGTTACAAACACTCCGCATTTTTCATTCAGCATTTCGGGAAGTGAATCGGGCAGGGAATACGACACTCCGCTCAACCTTGATTCAATGCTGTTCCGGGCAATGCCGAACATTATTTTTTTGTCGTTTTCCGAAATGGTAAACGTGTCTTTTGTTTCTTCCGCTTCTTTCAGTTCACCTTCTCTGACTGCAATGGCAGCATAGCCGACAACGCGGTCGAAATCACCGGAAATATCGCCGGAATTGGAATACTTCAGCTTTTCATAAGCGAAGCCCTGACTACCGCCTGCCATGGACATCAGTACATAAACCGCGCTGTATCCGCAGATGGCAGTAACGTAATTTTTTATTCCGGAGTTTTCGTTTGATCTGACAACTGCATCAAATGTCTGCGGATTGCCGCTCAGAATGGATTGCACAACGGCGCAGTCGGCTTTCACAGCATCGGAGTATGAGGGATAGTGCGACAGATCGGTGCTGATGACAAAAAGATTGTCTTTGGTGAAATATGGGTTCAGCGCTTCGGCAATTTTATTCAGCGCATAACTGCTTTTGGTGCCAATGGTAATGGGCACAATCTTAAATCCGGGTTCAAGAATATATTGCAGAAAAGGAATTTCGACCTCGAGCACATGATCTTCAACCTGATATTGCTGCGGAAATTTGAAAATATTATTTTGCTGCAACGCAGCAGTAATTTCCGTGTCGATTTCTGCAACACCAAGCGGTGTTTCAAATGCAGCGCCATGGAAAACGGTTGCCCCATCGAAAGCCGCAATATGGCTTGATCCGAGAATAAACACATTTTTGTAATTATTCTTTTCACGAAGTGTGGCAAATGCCCAGGCTGCGGTCCGGCCGCTGTACATGTAGCCTGCATGAGGGACAATGATTGCTCTGACTTTCTTGTCGTTGGGTGCAATCGTAATCTGATTGAATTCCTTTTCGAAATATTTTTCCAGTGCTTCAGCATCACCCGGATAAAATTGTCCGGCTACGGCTGCTTTACGAACCGGTAAATTATTCTGGGCGTTCATGTCTGAAAAAATACTCATAACTGCAAGCAAAATTAACAAGCGTTTCATCATAATGTAAAGATAAGAATTTTATTTATCAAACGCTAATTGTTACTTTCATGACTTGGCCAATGGGATACCCATTTTGCCGTTCTGAAAATCACAGAAATTAATATATCAGACGTTAAAAGCAAAAGATTTCAAAATGTAGAAGTCAGGAAGATATTATTTTTTTGTCCACAGATGAACTCAGATTTTCACAGATTATCAATTAAAGCAGATTAACGCAGATGGTTTGAATAAACTGCTACGCAATTTCTTCAAACCGGAGTGTGCCTAATGAATCAGAATTTATCGCAGATGAAGAATGATTCCCATCTGTGTAAATCAGACCTTCTGGTGAATCTGCGCTAATCTGTTTAATCTGCGGACAAATGTATTTCTGATGCGGATGCCGGCATCTAAGGCCTGCTGCAGTTTATTGCTGAGGTGAACCGTTTGTGGATTCCCCTTCCGTAGCATTTTTTTAATCAACCGGGATTTGCTACTTTTGTTGAAAGAGATATTGTCATGGAGAAAAGAGACTTCATAAAAAATCTTCTTGTCATGGGTGTGGCGGCTGTTGCCATGCCGCGCCTTTTGGCAGGTGAATCCATGAATAATGTCAAATCAATCAAAGCCAACAGAATGATAAAGGCCAGGTATTCCGAAGAGTTGCCCGATGGTTTGGTAAAATGTCTGTTGTGTCCGCACGGATGCACCCTGAAAAACGGACAGTCGGGCATATGCCGCACCAGAATTAATGAAGACGGCATTCTTTACACAAAGGCCTATGGCAATCCGATTGCCGTGCATCTCGATCCGATTGAGAAAAAGCCCTTGTTTCATTTTTTGCCGGCAGCAAAAGTTTTATCATTTGGTACAGCCGGATGTAATTTCAGATGTCTCAATTGTCAGAATGCAGATATATCGCAGGTGGCTCCCGATGACATCTCCGTGCTGGACTATTCGCCTGAGAAACTCGTGAAAGCAGCCAGAGAACACAGTTCCGACGGTATTGCATTTACGTATACCGAGCCCACCGTATTTTTCGAATACATGTACGATACCGCTGCACTGGCTCAGAAAGCGGGATTGAAGACCATGATGATTTCAAACGGTTACATCAATCAGGAACCATTGAAAGAGCTGATTAAGGTGATGGATGCATTCAACATCGATCTGAAATCATTCAGCGATTCAACGTATAAGACCCTTTGCGGTGGAAGACTGAATCCTGTTCTGGAAACAATAAAGACCATCCGGGATTCGGGAAAATGGATTGAAATAACGAATCTGATGGTGACCGGCTATACCGATAAGGCTGATGAGTTCTCAGAAATGGTGGCGTGGCTTGTTGATAATAATTTCAGTGAAGTGCCTTTGCATATTTCAAGATTTTTTCCGGCGTATAAGCTCATCGATTCACAGCCCACCAGTCTTTCAGCCATTGAGAAAGGATTTGATATCGCTGTCAATGCGGGATTGAAATATGTGTACACCGGAAATATCCGCAACGAAGCGCATGAGAACACAAGCTGTCCTGATTGCGGGAACCTGCTTGTAAAGCGCGAAGGATACACCACGAAAGTAAGCGGAATGACAGAAAACAAATGCAACAAATGCGGACGCATCATTCCGGGCGTCTGGACAAAATAAAAACACTTATGGATGGAATGAAGCATATTGTATTTGACTGGGGCGACACACTGATGCGCGATTTTCCCGGAACTCCCGGACCAATGTATATGTGGGACAGAATTGAAGTTTTTCCTCATGCCGCTGAGGTCCTTGAAAAACTGTCAGCTAAATATGTTTTATCGGTGGCATCCAATGCCGGTGAGTCCGATACTTCCGATATGCGGAAGGCGCTGGTGATCGGCGGATTGGATCATTATTTCACCAATCATTACACCTCCAAAGATCTGGGTGTCTGCAAACCCGATCCGGCGTTTTTTACCAGAATCTGTTCTGAAGCCGGCTTTGCACCTGAGTATTCATTTCTGATTGGCAACGATTACAAAAAGGATATTGTTGGTGCCAAAGCAGCAGGAATGAAGACCATACTGGTCAACCATGCCGGAGCGCAGGGCCCGTTTGAGCTGGCTGATTTTGTTGTGAGTGAACTGAAGGAGTTGTTGCAGGTTTTGCTGTAAACGACTGTTCAAACCTTTGTCATCCTGAGCGGAGTCGAAGGATAGACAAAGGCTTGAAG
>CAZJOL010000127.1:0-6294 GCA_964547605.1 uncultured Bacteroidaceae bacterium
TCGTGCGGCGGCTACCGTATTCATCACGAACGTTTGCAATACAGAATTGACAACAGACATATCGGAGAAACAACCGAGCTGTGCGCCAGCGAGGCCATATCGTGGTTTCAGCACATACAACCCGGAACGGGAAGCGAAAATATTGTTGCGGAAATTTTACAACGATTACAATATTTAATTGAAAGCGGAATCGGCTACATTGCGCTGAGCCGCATTACATCAACCCTTTCGGGAGGTGAGTTTCAGCGTTTGCGTATGTCGGCGCTTCTGCAATCGCAACTTTCGGGAGTCATGATTGTGATGGATGAGCCATCGTTCGGATTAAGCAAAAGCGATTGTTCTCGCATTTCGCAATTGCTGAAAAACATTGTACAGCGCGGAAACACGCTGGTCATGACCGATCACCATCCCGAAATGATCCGACTGGCTGATAGCATAAAAGTGCTTGGACCCGGAGCAGGAAAACAAGGCGGCAGGCTGGTGAAAGAAGTTTCTTCATCAGAATATATTTCTGAAATCGAAAATATTTATACCAATGTAACACCACTGCACAGCTCGTCCGGAGCGGTTTTACAGGTTACAGGCGCCAGTGCAAACAACCTGAAAAACATCGATGCCGCATTTTCCGGCGAGACATTAAACGTAATTACCGGCAACAGTGGCAGCGGAAAAACAAGTCTGCTGCAATATGTGATTTATGATTCGCACATGGCCGGACGACCTGTGAAATGCAGCAGCATCAGTGGCTTTGAGAACTTTGATTCCGTTGTTTTCATTCAGCAGGATGTTCCATCGGGCAGCGCGGCCAGCATTCCGGCCACATGGCTCGGCCTGTATGATACACTGAAAAATATTTTTGTCGCAGAAGCTGCACGCCTGAAACTGCCTTTGAAAGCGACACATTTTTCGGTGTTCTCAAAAGAAGGACGTTGCCCCGAATGTGGCGGAACCGGTGTGATAAAAACCAGTATGGATTTTCGCAGCGACAACGAAACCGTTTGCGAAAGCTGCAACGGAGCCCGCTTCCGGAGCGACATTCTGAATGTTGTGGTGGATGGATTTTCCATTTCCGATGTATTGAATATGAGTATTTCGGAGGCAGCTGAATTTGTACAAAAAAACACAACCGCATCGAAAGCCGCATCGTTTCTGACTATTGCTGATTTATGCACCCGTTGCGGTGTGGACTATATTTCGCCCGGACAAAACCTGAGCACGCTCAGCACCGGCGAACTGCAGCGTTTGAAGCTGATTCAGGGCATTGCCTCCGCCAAAGGAAAAACACTTTTCCTGCTCGACGAACCCAGTGGCGGCCTGCATCCGACCGATACAATCCGGCTGCTGAATTTGTTTGAACATCTTGTAAAACAAGGCCACACCATTGTTTGCGCCACGCATGATGAGATGATCCGGCGCGCTGCCGCGAATAATCTGATACTGTAGTGATCAGGGTGATACTTTGGATGTGATTGCATAACGGTTTTGGGCTTTGCGTTGGCGGGCTTTCGAAAATGTAAACTGTATGCCAGCACCAACGTTTATTAATTGCTCAAATGTTTCTATTCGCGCTGTCCTCCCTCTGGCGCAAATCCCGCGTTAGGCAATCGCTGTACATTATTTCATTATGTTTTAGTTTTCATGTTTTCTCAATATTATTTCCGCAATGTGGTAACGTCTTTCAGGAAAATAAAAATGTATTTCTCCATCAAAGTTTTTGGAAAGCTGTTCATCATTCTTCCCGATTTTCTCTTTCGTTTTTACCTTCCAGGGCATTTTTTCCGACTCCGTGAGTTTAATTGAATCTTTGTTTCTATTGTCCGAGAATTTGAAATATACAGCATAACCACCTAGCCACACATTTGACCAATTGGCGACCTCCAATCCGGAAAAATTATTTGTGACTCGACCTAATGTATCAAATTGTATAATGTCTGAAAGTGTGAAGTTAGTGTTGTCAGTTTTACGCATATAGTCTCTTATTAGATATGAAAGAGCTACCACGTCTTTGTTGTCTTCACCAATTACGTTTATTTGGTCAGTCTTTGATGTAGTTCTGCAACCAACACATAAAATTATTATCAAAGGAATCAATCGAAAAAACATAGATGTCTCTTTATTTAAATACATAGGCTTGCGTATTACAGTGCCGTCTAAATCGTTTGTATATACACCTCCAAAAGGTTCATAATATTTTCAAAGATATAATTTATTTTGAGTTATAATTCTTCAAAAGGAGATTTATTTTTTGCAGTCGATTCTTCAGAATATTACTATCAGGATGATACCATGCGTGGGAGAATCAATTGGTCTGACACAACTCGTTTTTAAACATTTAAATTTCTTTTGTGAACCAATAATACGAATATTTTGTATCTTTGGTTCATATTTCATCATTATGGACATTATTGCGGCACTTTACGGCAATCCAAAAACGGTATTTACTTTACCCGAAACCGCGTTGTTGCTGAACGAGCAAAACTTTGTTTCGCTGAGCAAACGATTGAACTATTATGTAAAGACAGGACGATTGCTCAATCTCCGCAAAGGAATTTATTCGCAACCCCCATACAACCGCGAAGAACTGGCCTGTTGCATATTTGCGCCGGCGTACATTTCGCTTGAATATGTTTTGCAGAAGGCCGGTGTTGTGTTTCAGTTCGACAGCCGCATTACGCTGGTAAGTTATCTCTCGCGTACCATTGAAGTGGATCGTCAGATGTATTCATTCAGAAAGATTAAAAACCAGACCCTGATCAACACAAAGGGCGTTTTGAGATTGGAAAACGGAGTTAACATGGCCACGCCGGAACGGGCATTTCTTGATTTGCTTTATCTGAACGACGATTACTTTTTCGATAATCTGAAGCCGCTTGACAGGCAATTGATTCAGGATTTACTGCCTGCCTATAATTCAAAAGCATTAATAAAAAAAGTTCAAAAACAATTCAAAAATGATTGATATAAACAAGCATAAGTTTTTCATGATGCAGATTCTGAAAGACATCTACAACGATATAGAATTGTCATCGGCATTGGGTTTTAAAGGGGGAACGGCATTGCTGTTTTTTCATGATCTGCCGCGGTTTTCCGTTGATCTTGATTTTAACTTACTGGACTTATCAAAAGAAGACCTGGTATATCAGAAACTCCGGGCCTTACTCCTTTTGCACGGTGGTATTTTCGATGAAGCGAAAAAGCATTTCAGCACCGTCATCGTTTTGAATTACGGCATGGGCGAAAGGAAACTAAAGGTTGAAATATCGAAACGGAATTTCGGCGATCGGTATGAAATAAAAAATTTTTTGGGTATCTGGATGAAAGTAATGACTGAACCCGACATGTTTGCACACAAGCTTTGTGCGTTGACCGACCGCGCTGCCACAGCCAACCGCGATATTTTTGACTGCTGGTTTTTTCTGAACCGTCGCACACCGATCAATCGCACAATTGTTGAATCAAGAATGAATGTGTCGCTGGAAAACCACATTCAGACATGCATTGAGCTTCTTGAGAAAAAAAGTGATAAAGGCTTACTCAACGGCCTTGGCGAACTGATGGATGATGAAACCAAAAAATTTGTCAAAACAAAACTGCGGACCGAAACCATTTCGCTGTTGAAATTCTATCAGTCGTTTCCGATTGAGTGAAAGTGGAATATGCGAGAAATCATGGCTGGCACCCAACATTTTGTTCCTCGTGACCAGTCTCGTACTTCGTAGCTTTTATGATAGCTTCGCCACCTAAACCTCTAAACCCATCAACCTCTAAACCTTGACCTTGTTCTTGACCTTAAAAAACTGACAACTGACCACTATTCATAATATTCTATCTTCCGGTCAATGATCGTGCAGGTGTTGTCGGTGCTGCTGTAATAGGCCTGACGCGTCCAGTTGCCATATACATCGGTTTTCAGGATTTTCACCTTCATCACATTGTCCGTTTTTGGCGGATTTGAATTTGTGTTTTCGGAATGGATGGAAATTTCTTCTTCATTGCCCTCGCTGTCGCGCTTGTATTCATAAGAAATCTTCAACGTGCCATCGGACCAGGTGGTGGTTTGTTTCATCACAAGTCCATCTTCGTATTCGCTTACGTTCTGCGAAATCTCTTTGCCAGAGCCGTCTTTGGTTACCATGACAATTTTTTCGCGCGAAATTTCAGTCACGGTAGTTTCCCTGAACAGACTTTTCTTTGCATCGAAATCCTTTGTTCCGGCATAGTTGCCATCTTCATCATACAGCACTTCGGTGGTTGAATAGAGTGTGCCATTGGTGAGTTCCATTTTTGCACTCACCCACTTTCCGTCCTCATCAAAATTGCGGATGCTGATGAAAGAAACCGATACAGCGGTGTCAGGATATACGTTATAGCTCTTGTCATAAATGCCGCGGCTCTGAACATCGGTAATCGATTTCACTTTTCCTTTCAGGTTGAAGGAGTCGGTATTGATGGTTGTTTCATTGCTGCATGCAGCCAGAAAAACAAGCGAAAGAAGAATCCATTTTTTCATGATAATATTTTTTTCAGCGCAATATTACAAAAAAAGGGACAGCAGTGCTGTCCCTTTTCAAATTGATTCCAAAAAATCTATTCAATAACCATTACTCTGGTAATTGATTGCTCATTGTAGGTGAAACGGACATTGTAGAGTCCCGCATTCACTTCGCCGAGTGTCACATGGAATACGCTTCCGCCATTCATTGAAGACAAGTCTTCGGCATGAATGAGTCGTCCGGTTACATCATAGATTTCCATCTGGAGTGATCCGGAATTTGTTCCGGAAAGCATAATGTCAAACTCTCCGTTCGAAGGATTCGGGAACATCTGCAGACTGATGTTATCAAGTTCCATAATGGATACAGACACAACATCAACAGTAGTTGAATACACATTCTGGCACATGCCATTGTGTGCAGTCAGCGTCACATTGAATGTGTTGTCTGAAGCATAGGTATGAACAGGATTCACAGCTGTTGATGTGCCGCCGTCGCCGAATGTCCAGTTGTAGGAAGTAGCGTTCATCGAAGTATTGATGAACTCAAATGTCGGATCGAGATTGTTGTACGTGAATGAAGCAACAGGAGCTGCAAGTACATTTATTCCGATGAGTGCTGAAGTATCAACACTGCATGCGCCGCTCTGGATAACGGCTCTGTATTCCCAAACGCCTGAAGCGGTTGTGATTTCAGAGAAGGTTCCGAATCCTGTTGTACCAGGAATATTGGTCCATGTTCCGCCATCGATTCTGCGCTGCCAGTAGAGAATATCTCCGACATTGCCGCTCAGAATAATGGTTCCGGTTGACTGGCCTTCGCAAACTTCGGTTTCCATACTGCTCATAACACCACCAACGGTGTAAGGAGCAATTACCACATTGATGCTGTTGGACGCCGCCGGGTTGTTGCTTGTGCAGACTTCATCCGAAGTCATGGTGCAAATTACAACGTCACCATTGATGAGTGTTGTTGAAGCAAATGTGGAGCTGTTGGTTCCGGCAGCTGAGCCGTTCACTGTCCATGCATAAGTTGGATTTGTTCCGCCATTTACACCGGTTGCAGTGAAGATCAGTTCAGTGCCTTCGCAAATCGAAGCAGAAGGTAAAACATCGATTGTCACACTGACAGGCAATGTTGTGTTGACAGTCATGGTTACAGGAGCCGAGGTTGCAGGATTGTTCATCGCGCAGGTCAGATCGGATGTTACTTCGCAGGTAACAACATCTCCTGTTGCAAGTGTTGAGCTTACATAGGTATCAAGATTTGATCCGGTAGCCACACCATTCACATACCACTGGTAAACCGGTGTTGTTCCACCATTGACTGCAGTAGCGGTAAAGGTTACAGGAACACCTGAGCAAACGGCACCAGAAGGAGATGCAGCAACACTGACACTGACCGGATGCGAATTGTTCACCGTCATAATGATTGGTGATGAAGTGGCTGGGCTGCCTGAAGCACAGGTCAGATCAGAGGTTACGCTGCAATAAACAACAGCACCGTTGTTCAAAGAACTACTTGTGTATGTGTCGCTGTTTGCACCGGTTGCGAGTCCGTTCACATACCATGTGTAAACAGGATTTATTCCGCCGTTGACAGCCGTTGCCGTGAAAGTAACAGATTCACCGGAACACACCGGACCTGCAGGATTTGCATCCACAGACACACTGACTGGAAGAATGTCACCAACGGTCATCACTATATCGTTTGAGGTGGCCGGGCTGCCCGTTACACACAATGCGTTCGATGTCATAACACAATTGATAATGTTGCCATCAGCAAGGGTATTGCTTGAGAA
>CAZJOL010000127.1:6394-7878 GCA_964547605.1 uncultured Bacteroidaceae bacterium
CCCGAAACACATGCAGCATTCGAAGTCATAATACAGGAAACAACATCACTGTTCAACAGAGTGGATGAAGTAAATGTCGGACTGTTGCCACCAACGGCAACACCATTGACATGCCATGCGTAAGCAGGAGTGGTGCCGCCATTAACCGGAGTTGCGGTGAAGGTCACTGAGGTGCCTTCGCAAACAGCGCCTGCAGGCGATGCAGCAATTGCAACACTGGCCGGCATCAACGGATTGACATCCATGACAACTGCATTTGAAACAGCCGGGTTGCCGCTTGCACAGGTGGCAGCTGATGTCACCACGCAGGTAACAATCTGATTATCCTGAAGCATGTTGCTGGTGAATGTTGAGCTGTTTGAACCAACCGGGGCGCCGCTTACATACCATGCATACACCGGAGTTGTGCCGCCATTGACAGCCGTTGCTGTAAAGGTCACTGAAGTTCCGGCGCAAATGGTTCCTGCAGGTGAAGCAACAATGGTTGCACTCACCGGCTGATCCGGATTCACGGTCATGGTGATTGCATTCGAAGTTGCAGGATTACCGCTGACACAAACGATATCCGAAGTCATTGTACAGGTTACAACATCGTTGTTGCTCAACGCAGCTGTTGTAAATGTTGCACTGTTGAATCCGGCTGGTGTGCCATTGACAAACCATGCATAATCAGGTGAACCTCCGCCATTGACAGGAGTTGCTGTGAAGGTTACAGATGTTCCTGAACAAATGGTCGTTGCAGAAGCTGCAATATTGACACTTACAGCGAGATTGGTGGTAACAGACATTGTTACGGTATTGGATGTGGCCGGGCTTCCCGTTGCGCATCCGATATTGGAAGTAAGCTCACAGGTTACTGCGTCGCCGTTGTTCAATGTGCTGCTGGCAAATGTTGCACTGTTCGAACCAACTGAAACACTGTTGACATACCATGCATAAACCGGGGTTGTACCGCCGTTTACGGCTGTGGCAGTGAAGGTCACCGGAGTGCCTTCGCAAACGGTGCCTGCAGGTGAAGCTGCAATGCTGATGCTTACCGGTTGCAGCGGAGCTACATCCATTACTATGGTATTCGAAGCTGCAGGATTGCTTGTGGCACAGGTAGCATTGGAATTCACAACACAAGCCACAGTCTGATTGTCAAGCAGCGTGGTGCTCGTAAAGGTCGGGCTGTTTGAACCAACAGCTGATCCGTTTACATACCACTGATAAACCGGAGTTGTACCGCCATTGACAGGTGTTGCAGTGAAGGTCACTGAAGTTCCGGCACAAATGGTTCCGGCAGGTGAAGCTGCGATAGAAACACTGACTGGTTTATCAGGATTCACAATCATACTTACAGCATTCGATGTGGCCGGGTTACCGGTGGCACAGGTGGCATTGCTTGTAACAACGCATGTAACGACATCACCGTTTGCAAGAGTGCTGCTGGTGAATACAGGACTGTTTGAACCAACCGAAGCTGCGTTGACATACCAGGCATA
>CAZJOL010000128.1:0-7872 GCA_964547605.1 uncultured Bacteroidaceae bacterium
GGACATGGAACCGTTGTTTTTGCAGTTGTTACGACGGTTCCATGTTCCGGCCTGTATAAAAACCCTCGAAGAGTTCGGAACTCTTCGAGGGTTGATTTTGGCCGGAACGGTGGAATGTCGTAACAACCTGAAAATATCTGAGACAGCCACTAAAAGCAAAAACCAATATATTTGCAGCATGTACAGCCTTCATAACCATTCAACATATTGCGACGGAAAAGCATCGGTGCAGGAAATGATTTCTGCAGCATGCCTCGAAAAACTCGACCACTTCGGGCTTTCAGGCCATGCGCCCGTGCCGTTTGAGAATAAATGGAGCATCGCATCCGATGAAAAAGTAGAAGAATATTGCGCCGCTATTGATGCAGCCAGGAAAACCTGCACAAGTTCGAAAATCTGGACCGGACTTGAAGCTGACTACATTCCGGGAATGACAAAACCCTTTGATCACTGGAGAAATAATTTCAGCATCGACTATCTGATCGGCTCCATTCATCTTGTCGAAAACAAAGGCCAGCTCTGGTTTATCGATGGTCCTGCCGAAGGATATGATGTCGGCTTAAATGAAATTTTCGGCGGTGATATCCACACGGCAGTGAAGGCTTTTTACCGACAGACCTGCGAAATGATCGAATCACAGAGCCCTGACATACTCGGACATTGCGACAAAGTGCTCATGCATAACCGTGGTCGCTTCATCAGTTTTGATGACCCGTATCATCTCAATCTTCTGAAAGAAACCATCAGACTGGCAGCGGAAAAAAACATCATTGTCGAAATCAATACGCGCGGCATTTACCGCAATCTGCACACCGACTATTATCCTGGAAAATACATTTTCGGTTTTCTGAAAGAAAACAATGTACACGTGATGCTGAGTGCCGATGCGCACATGACGGATCAGATCACCGGAGAATTTCAGCAATTGAAAAACGATCTGATTGCTGCAGGAATACTTGAAACCTGGCTGCCACAGTGTGTTTCCAATACACCCGTAGTTTTGCATTAATAGATTTTGCTTTCGTTACAATCGTTACAATCGTTACAATAGTGATGTCAGCTTTCAGATATCAGTCATAAGCTCTGAGAAAACGCTCATAACTCATAACCCATAACTCATAACTCATAACCCATAACTCATAACTCATAACAACTGAACACTGGCGACTAACCACTCACAACTAATCAAACCCATTCTTCGCTGAGCACTTCGCCTGAAGCACTAACGATAACGGCTTTCACAGGGACTTTGCGCGTTGCATTTTCAAGCGCCATCTGTACAAGGCGAATCAGACTGTGGCAGCACGGAACTTCCATCATCATGACCGTGATTGTGTTTACTTTGGCATCGTCAATCATGGCTGTAAGTTTTTCCACATAGGATTCTTTGTTGCTGTCAAGCTTCGGGCAGGCAATGGCCAGTTTTTTCCCTTTCAGCCATTTGCTGTGGAAATTGCCCATGCTGAAAGCCACACAGTCGGCGGCCATAAGCAGATCAGCATTGTGGAACACCGATGACTGCGGATTGATCAGATGCATCTGAACCGGCCACTGCTCAAGCATGGACGGCTGATCGGCAGCTACTACATCGGGCTTCGATTCATGCTTGATTTCGCGATGCGCTGAGCCCTGACATCCGCAAGCTTCGCCTTCTTTGTGATGATTGTGCACTACATAAACGACTTCCATCATGTCGAAGCCAAGCCTGTCCTGGTTTTTCTGCATCCACTCAACGCCCTTTTTCAGCCAGACATGCTCATTGTGCTCCTTTAGATGCTTGAGATGAGCAATTACAACGTCCTTACCTTTAATATATAAATGTTCCATGACTTTGTCCTCATCATACGGTTCGGCTTCGCGCTCGGTGATTGTGATGGCTCCTTCAGGGCAGCCACCAATACAGGCTCCAAGCCCGTCGCAAAGCAAATCATTAATGAGAATGGCTTTACCATTAATAATCTGTAAAGCCCCTTCGTGACAGCCATCGGCGCAGATTCCGCAACCGTTGCATTTTTCTTCATCAATCTCAATTATCTGCCGTTTCATATCGTGTTTTATTTAAGTAATTCCGTACCAAAATTACGCATAAAACAATTCAAAAAATGAAAGAGTGACAATTGTCATAAAGAAAATCATATAACATTGACATTCACCAAAGTATTAAAGTCGAAAACAAATATTTAACAAACGGCAGAAAGAAGACAATTGAATTTATCCTGTAAATGTGAAATTATTTAACCAGACGAATTAATTAACATATGAACAATCAAATTATTGATTTGCGCAACTAAGGCGAAAAAAATATCTGATTAAAAAAACAAAATTATTTGGTTATCAAAGAAAATAGCCTTTACATTTGCAAGCAAAAAAAATCATGGAGATTTCTCATATCGAGCACATCGGGATTGCCGTTAAAAACCTGACAGAGAGTATTAAGTACTACGAAGAAGTTCTTGGACTTAAATGTTACGCCATCGAAGAAGTAGCCGACCAGAAAGTAAAAACCGCTTTTTTCATGGTTGGGCAAACCAAGATTGAATTGCTTGAAAGTACTGACCCGGAAGGTCCCATTGGAAAATTTATTGAAAACAAAGGCGAAGGCATTCATCACCTTGCATTTGCTGTAAACAATATTGAAAAGTCGCTGACCGAAGCCGAAGAAAAAGGCATCCGGTTGATTGACAAAACACCCCGCAAAGGCGCTGAAGGACTGACCATCGGATTCCTGCATCCGAAATCGACCATTGGCGTTCTCACCGAATTTTGTGAAAATAAAAATACCAAATAATATGTCCATTGAACAGAAGATTGCCGACCTGATGGAGCTTCGCGAAAAAGCTCGTCTGGGTGGCGGAAAAAAGAGAATTGATTCTCAGCACACAAAAGGAAAACTGACAGCCCGTGAACGGATTTTCAAACTCCTTGATGAAGGCAGCTTTGAAGAGTACGACATGTTTGTTACTCACAACTGTCATGATTTCGGTCTTGAAAACGAAAGATATTTGTCAGACGGCGTTGTGACCGGAAGCGGCACGATTGACGGACGACTGGTTTTTGTTTTCTCGCAGGATTTCACTGTATTTGGCGGATCTCTGTCCGAGGCCTACGCCAAGAAAATCTGTAAAATCATGGATATGGCTCTTAAAGTCGGCGCACCGGTTATCGGCATCAACGACTCTGGTGGAGCTCGTATTCAGGAAGGCGTAAAAAGTCTGGGCGGTTATGCCGATATTTTCCAGCGCAACATTCTGGCATCAGGCGTTGTTCCGCAGCTGTCAGCCATTTTCGGCCCCTGTGCCGGTGGCGCTGTGTATTCCCCTGCCCTGACCGACTTTATCATCATGACGAAGAAAAACAGCTACATGTTTGTTACCGGTCCGAAAGTAGTGAAAACGGTAACAGGTGAAGTTGTAACCGACGATGAATTAGGCGGAGCCGGCATCCATTCATCTAAATCAGGTGTCTGTCATGTTGCCGTTGAAGACGAAGAAGAAGGAATCGCTACACTGCGCCGTATGCTTGGCTTCATGCCGCAGAACTGCATGGAAGATCCTTTCGTGATTGAAAACAACGATCCCATCAATCGTCTGGATGAGCCCCTCAACCATATCATTCCTGACAATCCGAACAAGCCTTACGATGTAAAAGATATTATCAAAACTATAGTTGATAACCAGGATTTTCTCGAAGTTCATCAGAAATATGCACAGAACATCGTTGTTGGTTTTGCCCGTTTCGACGGAGCTCCGGTAGGTATTGTGGCCAACCAGCCGAAATATCTGGCAGGTGTACTCGACATCGAGGCATCACGCAAAGGCGCCCGCTTCGTGCGTTTCTGCGATGCATTCAACATTCCGATTGTCACTTTGGTTGATGTTCCGGGCTTCCTGCCTGGCACAGCACAGGAATACGGCGGCATCATCATCAATGGAGCAAAATTGCTCTACGCCTATGGCGAAGCCACTGTTCCGAAAATCACCATTACTCTCCGCAAGTCATACGGAGGTGCCCACGATGTGATGGGATGCAAGCAGCTGCGCGGCGACCTGAATTACGCATGGCCGACAGCAGAAATTGCTGTTATGGGAGCCAAAGGCGCCATTGAAGTTTTGGAAGGAAGATCACTGAAAGCCATGGACAGCGACGAAGTGCGTAATGCATACATTGCCGAAAAGGAAAAAGAATATGCCGATCTGTTTGCCACTCCATATCAGGCAGCGAAGTACGGTTATATTGATGATGTGATTGAGCCCCGCAATACCCGCTACCGCATCATCCGCGGACTGCAGAGCATTGCCACCAAAAAGGACTCGAATCCGCCGAAAAAACACGATAACCTCCCACTCTAATCATCAACAGTCATGAGTACAGAAACACTCGAAATGAAAGTGACTGCACCGACAGGTGAGGAAGTTACCGACGAAATAGTAGCTGTGATTGCAGCGGCTGTTCAGCATTATCTCGAGACTGAATGCAGCGGTAAACGTCCTTTCACCATCCGCAAAGGCATGCAGCCATTATCTCCCTGGAGCATGAGAACAAATACGCTCCGCCAGGTTCCGAATAACAATTATAAACGATAATCAACAATGAAGAAGTTTCAGTTCAAAATCAACGGCAAATTCTACGATGTAGAGCTCATTAATGTTGAGGGTGCCGCTCCTGTTTCACAAACCGCAGCTCCTGTTCAGCAGGCAGCTCCAGTTGCAGCTCCTGCAGCAACACCCGTAGCTGCCCCTGCAGCCGAAAACAAAGCCGAAGCTGCTCCCGCTGGTGGTAATGGCAAAGTGACCGGTCATGTTCTTTCTCCGCTGCCTGGCATTCTGCGCAGCTACAATGTAAAACCCGGAGACCGCGTGAAAAACGGCGACACCGTGCTCGTGCTCGAAGCCATGAAAATGGAAAACAACATATTTGCAGAACGCGACGGCGTTGTAATCGAACTCATGGGCCAGATAGGCGCTGCAGTTCTTGAAGGCGATAAATTAATTTCACTCGGAGACTAAGAATATGTCACTTTCAAACGAACATCTGCTTTTCTGGGTTGCCTTTATCGCATTGTATCTCATTGTGTTTTTTATTGACATGTTTGTCACAACACACCGCAAAAAACCGATGACGGTTGGCATCGCACTTCGCTGGACAGCTGTCTGGGTAAGCATTGCCGTTGGCTATGGTGTTGCAATCCTCTTGTTCTATCCGCAAAATCCCGATAGTGAAATAAGCACCCGCGGGGTTATGTTTACCAAGTTCCTTTCGGGTTATCTCACCGAATATTCGCTTTCGGTTGACAACCTGTTTGTGTTCATTATGATTTTCTCTCTGATGGCGGTACACGAAAAGAATCAGCCCAAGCTTCTGAAACTTGGTATCCTGTTATCAATCGTTCTCCGTATTCTCTTTATCCTTGTGGGTATGGGTCTTGTGGAACGCTTCAGCTGGATCATTTACATCTTTGGTGTCATTCTTCTCTGGACAGCTTATAAAATGGCCTTTACCGCCGAAGATGACCAGGTTGACCCCAAAGGCAACTTCCTTTATAAAAGCGCTTCCAAAATGTTTCCGGTTGATCCGGATCCCGATAAAGGCAGCTTCTTTTCGCGCATCAACGGAAAGCTCCACATTACCATGGTTCTTCTTGTATTCCTGGTAATCGGATCTACTGACGTTTTGTTTGCAGTTGACTCCATCCCTGCCATCATCGGCGTTATCAAAGAAGGTGCTGAAGGCATTCTCACCTATGATGAAGAGAATTTTATCGCCATCACTTCGAACGTGTTTGCCGTTATGGGTCTTGTTTCCCTCTTCTTTGCACTTAAAGGAATCATGGGCCTGTTCCGTTATCTCAAACAGGGTGTCAGTTTCATTCTGCTGTTCATTGGTGTGAAAATGATGCTCCCGGCTATCGGATTCATCAATAAAGAAACAGGTGAAAGCATTGAGAATTTCTTCAAAGGCAATTCGTGGATTTCACTTGCTGTGATCATCGGAACACTGACTCTTTCCATTCTTCTTTCAATTGCTATCAAGGAAAAAGAAGAGTTGTCCGAAGATAAAGAAAAACTCGGCAAAATGGAAGCTGAAGAGCCCGTTCAGTTGGAAGAAATTGCCACGCTGAAGGCCGAAAACGAGCAATTGAAGAAAGAAATAGAAGAACTGAAAAAAACAAAAAACTAAAATACAATGGGTAATCTCGATTTCGCATCATTATTTCCGGCGTTATCGGCATTCACCTGGCAGAATCTGGTTATGATTACTGTCGGCGCAACGCTGATTTACCTCGCCATCAAAAAAGAATATGAACCAACCTTGTTGCTCCCAATGGGGTTTGGCGCCATTCTCGTCAACATTCCTTTCGGCTCGGCACTTGCACAGCTCGACCCCAGCGGTCAATGGGCAGAAGGAGCACTTTCAGTATTCTTCGAAGCAGGTATTGCGACAGAAGTATTTCCGCTCCTCATATTCGTTGCCATCGGCGCAATGATTGACTTCTCTCCGCTGTTCCGCAATCCTTTCCTTCTGCTGTTCGGCGCTGCCGCCCAGTTTGGAATTTTCGCCACGGTTGCACTGGCCACCGTTTGCGGATTCGACCTCTATCAGGCCGCATCAATCGGTATCATCGGCGCTGCTGACGGTCCCACATCAATCTTTGTTGCCAATAAATTTGCTCCGGATCTTCTCGGACCAATTTCAGTGGCGGCATACTCCTACATGGCTCTGGTTCCCATTATTCAACCACCCGTCATTCGCGCAATCACTTCAAAAAAAGAACGCAGAATCAAAATGACCGGTGGCAATAACAGCAAGCCTGTTTCACGCACCACTATGATTCTCTTCCCCATCGTTGTTACTGTTATCGCCGGTATCATTGCTCCTGCTTCGCTGGCACTTGTTGGCTTCCTTATGTTTGGCAACCTTATCCGCGAGTGTGGTGTTCTTAATAAACTTTCACTCGGTGCACAGAATGAACTGGCTAACCTGGTTACCATTCTGCTTGGTATCACCATCGCTTCAACCATGACTGCAGAACGCTTTGTCCGTCTTGATACACTCATGATCATCGGTCTCGGACTTTTCGCATTTGTTTTCGATACCTTCGGTGGCGTTATGTTTGCCAAACTCATGAACGTCTTCATGCCGAAACACATGAAAGTGAATCCGATGGTTGGTGCCTGCGGTATCTCCGCATTCCCGATGTCGGCACGCGTTATCCACAACATGGGACAGAAAGAAGACAAAACCAACTTCCTGCTCATGCCGGCTATTTCAACCAACGTTGGAGGTCAGATAGGCTCTGTGGTTGCCGGTGGTTTGATTCTCGCTCTCATTCCTTTGTTTGCATAAAAATATGGAGAACACAATTATGACATCACAACATAATCAGACAGTACCTGAAACACAGAATGTAAATCATACATGCTGCAAACACGACTCCATTCAGCCGGTTGACAGTGCACACTGCCAGCATGCAAACCAAACAACAGCAACAACCGAAGAAGTTGCCGCTGCTCCTGTAAAAGTACAAGGCAGTAAAGATGTTGAGCACAACCTCTCAGCTTCATTCGAAGTGATGGGTATTGGTATGCTTGGTATCTTTATCTTTATGGCCATTTTCTTTGGAATGATCAAGCTGATGGAAAAAGTTTTTCCACACAAAGGCTAGGCTTTTTCGAAAACATCCTACAAAAAAAACGCTCCGGAGACGGGGCGTTTTTTTTTACAATCCATCGAAGGGTTCAGAACCCTGTGATGGATTTATTTCTTTAGTAGCGGAACTGCGAAAGGAACCTTGTATCATTCTCAGAGAACATGCGCAAATCCTTCACACCGTAAACAAGATTGGTGATACGTTCGATGCCGATACCGAAAGCA
>CAZJOL010000129.1:0-7796 GCA_964547605.1 uncultured Bacteroidaceae bacterium
CGAAAGACGATGATATAAATCTTCGCGGAAGTTGCTTCTTGAAATCTCGTCCTTCACGTTTTTGTTGGTTGCAGCCACAACGCGCACATCAACCGGAATTTCCTTTTCGCCACCAACGCGCGTGATCTTGTTTTCCTGCAAGGCTCGCAAAACCTTTGCCTGAGCCGAAAGACTCATGTCGCCGATTTCATCCAGAAACAAAGTTCCGCCACTGGCCAGTTCGAAATCGCCCTTGCGTTGTTTGATGGCTGATGTGAATGAGCCTTTCTCATGTCCAAACAACTGGCTTTCGATGAGCTCGCTCGGTATGGCCGCGCAGTTGACTTCTATGAATGAATTCCCTGCCCTGGCGCTGAGTTCATGCAACCAGCGTGCAACCAGTTCTTTTCCGGTTCCGTTCTCGCCGGTGATTAATACACGTGCATCGGTCGGAGCTACACGTTCAATCATTTCCTTTATCTGCATGATAGCCGCTGATTCACCAACAATTTCATAAGCCTTCGAAATTTTCTGTTTAAGCTTACGCGTTTCGGTCACCAATGAATGGCGGTCGAGTGCATTGCGAACAGTCACCAGCAAACGATTGAGATCGGGTGGTTTGGAAATGTAATCGAACGCACCGCGCTTAATAGCTTCAACAGCGGTGTCTATGTTGCCGTGACCTGAAATCATCACTACCGGGACATCGCTTAGTTCCTGGATTTTATCAAGAACCTCAAGTCCGTCCATCTGCGGCATTTTGATATCGCAAAGAACAACATCGAATTTATTTGCTTTAATCAGTTCCAGTGCTTTGATGCCATTTTCGGCTTCAGATACTTTAAACTTTTCGTATTCCAGAATCTCACGCAATGTCTTGCGTATCGGTTGCTCGTCGTCGATAATCAGTATTGAACTCATGCGAATGGCTTTGTTTGCGAAATTACAAAATATTTTTTTGCTTTCTCCTGACATTTTAGCGTCAGCAGAAATAGGCTGACTATAAGGCATTGCTGACCTGGAATCGTCAAGGGAAAGCTTGTCCAAAGTACCCAACAGCCTGTCCGCCTGCCGGCGGAATTCCGGGACCGCCCTTATGCTCATTTAAATTGCCCGGCGGACGCCAAAATGTTGGGTGCTCAAAAAAACCCTGCCAGTCAGCGTTTCCGTTGACCGAACAGGGTTTTTGATTCTGATTCTGAGTGAAGATTTACTTCACCATCATCTTGAAGCCGAGTCCGTGAACGTTCACGATCTCGACCTTGTTGTCGTCTTTCAGATACTTGCGGATACGGCTGATGAACACATCCATGCTGCGGCCGATGAAATAGTCATCGTCGCCCCAGATGGCTTTCAGTGCCACTTCGCGAAGCAGAAGCTCGTTGCGTTTCATGGCCAGCAGGCGAATCAGATCGCATTCCTTGCGGGTCAGGTGCAACGTTTTGTTTTTGATGGTGAGGTTCTGCTCACCAACATCGAGTTTGCAATTTCCGAATTCAATAATTTCGGTTGTTGTCGTCAGAAGCATTTCCTGAGCGCGCTGTACACGTTTCAGTATAGCATCGATGCGGAGCAGCAACTCGTCGGTGCTGAAAGGTTTGACAACATAATCGTCGGCACCTGCGCGGAAACCTTCGACTTTATCATCTTTCATGTCTTTGGCACTGATGATGATGATCGGAACGCGCTGATCGTAGCGGCGGATTTCCTTAATCATTGTAATACCATCCATTTTGGGCATCATGATGTCCACAAGCAACAAATCGAATTTCTGCGATTTGAACGTTGCCAGACCTTCTTCACCATTGGAACAAAGTACCACTTCATACTTGTTTATTTCAAGAATGTCGCGTACCAGAGTACTCAGAGTGCGGTCATCTTCGACCAGGAGAATTCTGCCTTTTTTCTTTTCCATAATTTTTATTTTTCTTGGTTGTTTATTTCAAAAGGAAACATTATTTCAAATGTGGCACCCTTTCCGGGACTGCTTTGGACCGAAATGTCGGCACCCATCTGTTTGAGAATTGTCTTTACGTAGTAGAGTCCGATACCATGTCCTTTAACATCATGTTTGTTGATTGGAGCAACCCGGTAGAATCTCTCAAAAATCAAACGCTGATGTTCTTTTGCAATGCCCTGCCCGTCATCGCTGACAAGAACCAAAAGGCATTCTTCGTTGGATCGGGTAGATATGGTCACCTTGACTTTATCGCCACCATATTTGAATGCGTTATCAATAAGATTGGTAATAATATTTTCGAAATGTGCTGCATCGACATAAATAAAATCGATATCTGCTTTCAGGTCTGTTGTCAACCTGTCCTGAAAATCGCCGCGCACAAGCACATAATGATTCACCAGTTTCTGCAATACTTCATTGGCGTTGATATTATTGAACCGAAGCAGTATCTGTCCTTCCTCAAGCAGGACCACATTCTGAAATTGTTCGGTCTGCATCTGCAGCCGCTTTATTTCGTACTGAATCAGTTCAGCATACCGGTGAACGCGCTCCGGCTGTTTGGCAACATCTTCGTGAACCAGCATTTCGCCGGCAAGCTTAATGCTGGCAATCGGCGTTTTGAATTCATGCGCAATATTATTGATGGTCTTCACCCTGGTATTTGCATCACGCTTTGCTTTCTGCAAGCTGCGAAGCAACAAAATGGCTATAAAGGCAATGGTTGCAAAGCCAAACATTGACATCAGCCACCAGATGTTCATTTGTGACAGGTTCAGCGAATACCCAATGCTTTTCGGCGCAATTACGCTCACCATCATGGCCGCTTTGTTTCTCTCATACAAAAAACCCCTGCTCAATTCACTGTTGAATGCATCTTCATCAGATATTCCAGAATTGGATTTGAACAAAATCTGATTCCCTTTGTAAATCGAGTATTCAAGATTTTCAAGAATGATGATGCTTTCAAATTCCGCCCTCAATGAACTGTCTATCATCAATTGCATCTCGTTGAAGGATGGCTTCTCTCCTCCGGTTTCCACAATCCGGTCGATTTTCTGATTGAAATCGTGGCTGGATTTGGCCAGTGACAGCTGAATCAACGTGAAACCAGCCTGCCGGATAATCTTTTGGGAATAGGTCGTCCATAATATCTGGCCTACAACTACCGCGATCATCGCGGAAATTGAAATATATAGAAGAAATTTATATATTTTTGCCGACATACTATGGGTTTCGAGTGTTAAAATTAACTCGAATATAAACACGTTGGTGTTAAAATAGTATTAAATGTTAAAATATTTTTTTTATGACCTCAAAAGTGCAATACATAGGTGAATTAAGAACTGTTTGTGAACACTCAGCTTCCCATTCGTCTATAGAAACCGATGCCCCGACCGACAATCACGGAAAGGGCGAGAAATTCTCTCCAACCGACCTTGTAGCCACATCTCTGGCCTCATGCATGCTGACGGTGATGGGCCTTGCCGGCCAGACCATCGGTTTTTCGATTGATGGTGCAACCGCTACGGTCGAAAAATTCATGGGTACTGATCCGCGCAGGATTATGAAAATCAGGATTGTAATCGATTTTCCGGATATTGAATACTCGGAAAAGGAAAAACAGATTATCCGACATGCCGCAAAAATGTGCCCGGTAGGTCAAAGTCTTCATCCCGATCTTGAGCAGGAAATTATTTTTAATTTTGAAAAAAAATAATCCGATGCTTCAGACAGGACTTACCTACACGCTTGAAAAAATGGTTGTTGCTTCCGACTCGGCCAACGCCTACGGTTCTGGAATGGTCGACGTGCTGGCCACCCCGGCCATGATCGGCTTCATGGAAAAGACCTGCATGCAGCTCGCGCTTGAACATCTTGAACCTGGATTCAACACCGTCGGCATTGCAGTAGATATTACCCATGACAAGGCAACACCGATCGGAATGAAAATCAGTTGTATTGCCTCTCTGCTGGAAATCAATGGAAAAATATTGAAATTTCATGTCGAGGTTTTTGATGAACAGGGCAAGGCCGGTGCTGGATTTCATACCCGCGCCATCATCAATGTGGAGAAATTTATGGCGAAGCTGAAATGAAAAATTTACTCACAATTATATTACTTATTTTGCTTTGCGGCTTCAGAAGCGAAGCTCAGAATGATTCGGCAAAAGTGTATCCTGACTTCCGCTTCAACGATGGCATTTATCTCACGTTCGAAGATTTCAAAAACAACCTGCCTGTTTACACCAACTTCGAAATCAAATACCGCGGCGGATCGACCTATCTTTATGTCATGTGTGCCGATTCTTCCCGGACCTATGACTGTGAAGTGAAAAAACCTTGGGGATATTGTCAAAACAATAGTGTCTTTATTCATCAGGGCCTGGGCGATAATTATTTCCGTCTGCAGGTAATCGGTGCTCTGATTCATTATTTTGTCATCGAAATGCAGTATTACGATCCTGGCTTCAGCGATCCTTTCAGCCCGTATTCAACCACCCCAAACCGCCGGATCACCAACCGCGAGCTTGTGCTGGAATGGACCTCTGGCCGTCGTTTCGAATTCTGCTACAAGAATTTCAAAATCTTTCTGCAGGAAAACGATCCCGAACTGCTGCAGCAACTCGAATCATCAAAGAAAAAAAGAAAGATGATTTATTTTTATCTGCTGAAGTACAACGAAAAGCATCCGGTTTACACCAAACAATTCTGATAAAACACAAATATGAAATACGTTTTGTTTTTTCTGTTGACAACGGCAGGCCTCATTGCATCTGCACAATCATTTCCATACAAAGCTGAACTGAAAGCACCATTGTCGCAGGACGACAAGAAAGCACTGATTACAACAGCGGAAAAATCATTTTTGTTTTCCGGTAATCTGTCTTTCAATATTTCGGAATCCGATCTGAGCACCAATGGCTACAAACCCGATTCCACCTGGTTTACCGTTGATCAGGCCATTGCCATGGTACAGAAGGAATTTGTAAATGCATCATCCAATGATTCGATTGATCTGTATTTCAAACTTTCCCAGTATTATTTTTCAAAGCTGGATGAAGAAAACACACGCGATAATCAGGTAAAAGCATACGGCATTCTGAAACATTTGCTGAATCAGGATTCGGTCACCGCCATTACATTGCAGCAGGCCGGATATTTTGCATACTGGATCAATCAGGACATGAACCAGGCCTTCCCTTTCTATGCAAATGCATATCAACAGGATTCCACCGACTCAGTGTCATTGCGGATGATGATCAACATGCTTTATCTGAATCACATGTTTAATAAAGCCGATTCGTTGATAAAAATTGCGGAAGCCGCAACGCCGAATTCGGCAGCGCCAGCGCTTTTCCGCATGCAAATGGAAAGCATAAAAATGCTTGACAGGTATATGGAAAATCCGGAGAAAATAATTTCATCATGTCTGATTGATGTTGCTGATATTGACTTCATCCGCAAAATGAGAACCAATGCGGCTTCCGATGACCGTGAAATTCTCAGCTACCTGTTGGAGGAATACATGCTGGTAATGAAGTATTCAAAAAATCTGAGCGGCGATACGGTAATCACAATCCCGGCCTGCGATATGGAAACAATTGAGTCGATGCGGAAAGCGTTTGAGAAGAGTTACAAAAAGAATAATCCGGTTCCCCGCTTTACGCTCTCCAATGCACTTTGCTGGTCCTATGCCATTGAGCAGAAATACGACAAATCGGTACATTATATTTCACGCGCCATTGACGATCTTGAAAACATGGGTGGTGTCTACCTGAAAACACGTGCAACGTTTTACAATACCATGCTTGCCATGCAGTATCTGAACAAGGACACGGCGGGAGCCATTGCCACCACGATCAGACTTATTGCGGCACACGACAGCACCGGCATCAATCCTACGGATTATTTCATGCTTGGTACATTATATAACAGGACAGCACAATATGACAAATCAATCATTGTGTGTGAAAAAGGTCTGCGCGCCGACGTAGACGTTTCGACCGGCCACAGGATCATGGCACTGAATTATTACAACACCGGCCGGAAAGAACAGGCATACGACCAGCTCAACAAAAGCATTGAAGCCGATAAGAACAGTTTTGACAATTACATGGTTTACGGACTCATTCTTTTGGCCGATGATAAGCCGGCCGAAGCTGCACGCTATCTCGAAGCCGCATGGTACATCAATTCCAGCGACAAGGATCTGATGTCAACGCTCGCGAAATATTTCAAAAACTGATTAAACCCTCGAAGGGTTTGAAACCCTTCGAGGGTTACTACACAATTTTTTACAAATTCTTATTATACCTTTTGGATTTTTGGCTGTCATAATGTTTATAAAAATTAATTAGTTGATATGAAGACGAACAACGCAGAAAAACTTGAGTTACTGGAAAAAGCATGGAGTGCCCGCCAGATATCTGAAACAGATTATTTAATGTGGAAAAAAGTGTATATGGAAAATGCTGATGCAAAATCCGTTGGGCAAAAAAGAAAGAAAGCCGGAAAGAAATAATTTACTGTTGCTATATCTCTTTTATTCAAAGCAATTCTGGCCGACTCCGGAGGAGTCATATGTCTGTAGCTTACAATCATCAAAATAACGACTCCAGAGGAGTCGCATGTTATGGATCCATGTCTCTGATTATGCCTGATGCATAATTAATCAATTATTGATTTTCCTTTTGAAGCAGCACATTGATATATATCACAACCCCGATGTGATTTCCAACTTATTATTTTCCGAACTTTGCATATACAAAATTCAAAATCATGGAAGTAACATTTGACGGCGGAAAAGTGATTACCGCACACATAAACGGACACAGTGTCAGAACCGATCAACCTTTGGCTGCCGGCGGGCAGAACAGCGCCCCCACACCGTTTGAATTGTTTCTGGCTTCGCTCGGAACCTGTGCAGGAATTTTTGTAAAGTCATTCTGCGATCAGCGCGGATTGTCAGCCGAAGGAATTAAATTAATCCAGGATGCTGAATACGACATGCAAACAGGCCTTCCATCCAACATTACAATTGATATTAAAGTTCCGGCCGATTTTCCGGAACAATATATTCCGGCACTGGTTCATGTTGCCGACCTGTGCAAAGTGAAAAAGACCATTGCGGCTCAGCCTCAAATGTCAGTGACTTCGTCAAAAATCTGACATGATGAAACACGTTGATGTGTCGTTGCTGTCCTCCAAAGAATGCATTGGCATTCAGATCAACGGACTTATGCACTGCACAACAATCAACTGCAAATGGCAGTGCTTAACGGCATGCCAGGGACAAAAAATAATCCGCACCGGCAGGAATTCAAAAGGCGTCGAAATCGGCCCGGATGGCCTTGCAGGCATCAACAAGAAAAAAGAAGAATCGAATTCAAAACAAAAGAAATTATGAAAATAGCAGCACCTGTCACTATTGACAATCAGATTGACGGCCATTTTGGCCACGCAGAGAATTTCAGGATTTACGAAATATCAGACAATAAAATCACCGGAACCCTCGATGTGCAATCGAGCGGATGTGGCTGCAAATCGAGTATTGCCGGTGTTCTCGGAACCCATGGCGTAACAATTATGCTTGTTGGCGGCATCGGCGAAGGCGCCATCAACGTTCTTGGGAATGTTGGAATTCAGGCCATTCGCGGCTGCTCAGGCAATGCCGAAGAAGCAGTGAAACAATATCTCGCCGGCAATCTAACCGACGGCGGCGACACCTGCCACGAGCACGAGCATCATCACGGACAGTGCGAACATTAATCACAAGGCATGCGGCATGAGGCTTGCGGCATGCGGTTCACCGCACCAGGAGCCGAAGGTTTTGATCTTAGCGTAAGCAAGGCTCACT
>CAZJOL010000130.1:0-7761 GCA_964547605.1 uncultured Bacteroidaceae bacterium
ATCAAGTTGAAATTGGGAAAGCCGGCAAGAAAAAAATTATCCGTTGTAATGTTTCTCCAACGCAGTGGCAATCATCTCCAACAGGTTTTTCAAAGGACGGCTCAGCATCATCGAAAACATCGGTGGGATTGAAACGTTGGCACCGACAGTGGCCATTGTTTTTGGCAGCTTATCGTTTAGCTTTACAAACAGGGTTATTTCGCCCGACACCGGCAGATTCATATCCGGTTGTATTTCGATCAGATCCTGACTTCTTGATTTATACTTCAATTTCACATGGCCGGCGCCTTCAGCTTTGAAAGAACAGTAATCAGCTGTTGCCTCCCAGTCTTTAACCTGCGAAGGAATCAATTCATTGAAATTGCGAAAGTCGCTCAGGAAGCTATAAACCGAGTTCCGGTCTGCATTGAGCAGCACATCTTTGCTTTCGTATTCAGCCATAATTATTTCCCCCAGGTATCAGGTTGCTCGCGCCATTGATTCAGCAGTTCGAGCTGCTCGCGTTGTATGGTTCCCTGTTCCAGAGCCGTTTCAATCAGGTTGGGATAATCGCTGAGCGTAATCAGTGAGCAATTGGCTTCAACAAAACTCTTTTCAGCGTGCGGAAAAGCATAACTGAAAATGGCAGCCATACCCATAACATGTCCCTGCGAAGCGCGGATGGCCTCAACAGCTTTCAGGCTTGAACCACCGGTTGAAACGAGATCTTCAATCACCACCACTTTCTGTCCGGGATTCAGCACGCCTTCGATCTGATTCTGAAGACCATGATCCTTGGCCGAAGAGCGAACATAAATGAAAGGAAGTTTCATTTCCTGTGCGATGAGCATACCCATAGGAATGCCTGCTGTTGCCACACCGGCAATAACTTCAACACCGGCAAATTTATCGTTGATTGCTTTCAAGAAAAAATTCTTGATGCTGGTTCTGATATCGGGATACGACAATGTTTTGCGGTTGTCACAATAAATAGGTGACTTCCATCCGCTTGCCCAGGTAAACGGATTTGCGGGATTCAATTTAATTGCGTTTATTTGCAGAAGCAAACGGGCAGTTTCTCTGGCTGTTTCCTGTGTGTAAATCATAGCACGAATGTATAAAGTTTTTATCAAGGACAAAGTTATTAATTTCGTTGAAACAGGCAGCTTTTCGGCTCAGCCTGAAGAAATTTTTATTGATCCTTCGTTCCGGGATATCCAGACTTTGCTCAATGACATTGACAGTGATGAACAACACACGGATTTTTATTTTGCTTCGGAAGATGCGGAAAAACTTTTCATTTCCTTTTACACACGCATGCGCATAATAACCGCAGCCGGTGGCACTGTTGTCAACGAAAACAACGAAGTGCTTTTTATTTTCCGTCGCGGGCGCTGGGATTTGCCAAAAGGAAAAATCGACAATGATGAAACCGAGGAACAGGCAGCAATCCGCGAAGTGACTGAGGAAACCGGACTGCAAAAAATCAGCCTGGGCAAAAGACTTCCGTCAACCTATCATGTTTACACCATTGGTAAAGAGTGGATACTGAAAGAAACGCACTGGTTTATAATGAAAGCAAGTATAGATGAAAAGCTGCTTCCACAGGCCGATGAAGGTATAACTGAAATAAAATGGGTTGCTAAAAACGGTCTCCCGAAAATGTCAAAACTCGTGTATCGCTCTTTGTGCGGGGTGGTGCAGGATGTTGACGGGATTGTATAAATGAGATTCCTTCATACCCGTGAGCGGTGAATAGTGAGCGGTGAAAAAATACGAAATACGAGATAGGAAATACGAAATACGAGATACGAGATAGGAGATACGAAATACGAGATACGAAATACGAGATACGAAATACGATATACGAAATATCAATTTGAAAATTTGAAAATAAACTTTGTTACCCTGTCACCCCTGTCACCCTGTAACGATTGTAACGCGTAACGAAAGTCTTTCCCGACCTTGACCTCGTTCTTGACCTTGACCTCGATCTTGACTTTGACCTTATTGTCCAACATCAGGCATAGAATTCACGACTTTTTTACCAGCCGTTTTGAGAAACAATTCAGTAACACCGCGGCTTGGTACTGGTGTGCAATAATCAATCAGCTTTCCTGATTTATCAATCAACATTCCATGCGGATATGCGACCAGTCCAAGGTTTTCGGCCATGACCCAGTCGCCGCCAAAATGGTAGATGGGGAAATTGAAATTGTTATCATCGAGAAAATAAAACAATTTCAATGGCTCGCGGTCCATGCTGACTCCAACAAAACGAATGCTGTCTTTCCATGTGTCATACAGTTCGTTTGTTACAAGAAGTTCTGACAGACAGGGATTGCTCCATGTTGTAAAAAACAGAATAAAAGTATACTTGTCTTTCAGTGAATCATTGTTGAACACATCACCTTCGAGCGATTTGAAATTCATTGCTGGTGCTGTGTTTCCCGCATTGAAACGTGTGAGCATGAATTTCAGATTTCTTGCAATGCGTGCCTGAATGTCAAATTTTGTTTTCGCTGCATAGGTGTCGATCACTTTGATCAGACTATCCTGACTGATGATTTTCAACGAATACCAGTCGCGCATATTAAGGAGCATCACGGCTTCGCGCAATTGTTCGTTTCGCAGCAGTGAATCCTTTCCCAGTGAGTCAATCAGTCCGCTGAGATTTGGTTTGATGTTGATATTCGAAACAACGTCATAGGGCTGGATTTTTTTTGATGTCCCTAAAATAAAATCTGAAAAGTAGCTGCTGAAAAAATCCATGTATGCTATGTTGTCATACAGAATCGGCTTTTTGAAAATGTATGTGTCAAATAAAAACTTCCTGCTTTTGGATTGCATATTCAGCTGCAATAAAGCCATTGAATAATCGCAGTAATTGCGGAAAAATTCGTTGTTTACATTCTTGTATTTTACCGAAATCGCCTGAACAAAGCTATCTACCTTGTTTTTCGGCGGACGTGAAAACGTGTAGGACGATGTGTTTCCATTGATGCCGGAAACCTGAATGATAAATGAAGAATAGTCTTCATTAAAAGCAGAAATCACCTGATTGATATCCGTTGAGTCAATATTGCGGATGGTGTATTGCAGCTGAATGGTAGAGAGCAGCGGGATGTGAATGCGGTTCGGATCCTTGTAATCAAAAACAGCAAACTCAACATTATATGTTTTATTAGCCGGAATATAAATTTCGCCGCTGGTGAAATCCATGATGCGGAAGAATCCGCTGATAACCTGCTTTTCATACACATTGAGCGTAAACTGGAAATGTCCGGTGCTGTCAATAACAGTGCTTGCCAGAATTGATTCCCGATTGCTGATGTAATCATCGGTGGTATAGAGCCTGATGCTGAGTTTTTCAGCGCCCGGTGCATATCCATTAATGATTGTTTTTGCTGCAGACAGATTGACAGCATAGAGCAATGACAAAACAACAACAATGATTCGGTAACTCATGGGCGTGCCTTTCGGAGAATAACGCATCAACCGGTCGCTTATTGCCATTCCATTATTTGTTTGGCAACAATGGCCGGAACAAATTGTTGAATTTTACCGCCGTTCCGGTGTATGTCGCGTACGATGGATGAATTGACCGGTGTATGTTCGGGGCGGGAGAGCAGAAAAACATTTTCAATGTCAGGATGCATCATTTTGTTTACCTGGCCGACACTGCGTTCAAATTCAAAGTCAGCAGCCGTGCGCAGGCCCCGGAGAATGTATTTTGCATTTTTGCTGTTGCAGTAATCAACCGTAAGTCCGTGATAAAAATCGACACTGACATTTGACAGATCGCCAAGCACGGTCCTCAGCCATTCAATTCGTTTCTCCACCGGAAAGTATCCTTTTTTATCAGCATTGACTCCCACTGCCACAATCAGTTCATCGAACAGCAGGGCTGCACGGCGTATGATGCATTCATGGCCGATGGTGATGGGATCGAATGACCCGGGAAATACGGCAATCTTTTTCATGGTGGAGAAATTTATGATCAAATATAAAAATAAAAATTATTTATCAACCTTCAATTCCACGCTGTCTCACTGCTTCGAAAATAATGATGCCAGCGCTGACCGATACGTTGAGCGATGCCACCTGACCAGCCATTGGAATGCGGATCCATTCATCGGCGATTTTGAGTATCGGAACAGAAATTCCATCTTCTTCGCTGCCGAGAATGATTCCGGCAGGCACATTGAAATCCGCTTCGCTGTAGAGTTTCACGGCTTTCTCGCTGGCCGCAAATAAACGGAAGCCGCTTTGCTGCAGATATTTCAAAGCACCATGCATGTTTTTCGTTTTCACAACAGGCACGTTGAGAAGCGCTCCGGCAGAGGCACGCACAGCATCGGCGGTAACAGAGACGCTTTTGGTTTCCGGAATGATTATTCCCGTAACACCTGCTGCATCACAGCTGCGGGCCATAGCACCGAAGTTGCGCACATCCGTTACATTGTCGAGTATCAGAAACAATGGTGTGATGCCCTTTTCGAAAGCATTCATCACCAGGTCTTCAAGTTTGTAATAATGCACCGGTGCAATAAAAGCGATCACGCCCTGATGATTGCCTCGTGTAACCCGCATCAGTTTTTCAACAGGAACCCGTTTCACCTGAATATTCTGCTGTCTGGCATCGCTCAGAATTTCCGAAATGCCTGGTTTACGGTCAGAGCCCGTTGCAATCAGGATGTGATCGATGGGCGTTTCTTTCTCAATGGCTTCCCGCACGGGATGAATGCCGAAAATAAAATCTGTTTCTTTCATATTATTGTCTCCAGATATCGACTGCACGAAACCAGTTATCCTTGTATATCGGCGCCCTCTGCAGGCTGTAGTCGTTGTCGCTGAACTTGTTCTTCATTTTTGTAAACGTGAAAGTGATGGAGAAAAAATTGTTTTCTTCCCCGTAAATCCATGATTCACTCGCATCGGAGCGATAGACAATGTTGGGTGGCCCAAACACAATGTATATCATTCCGCGGTCGGTTTGCCATCCTTCGGTATAAGACGAAAAAAGACGGTTGGCGTTCAATACCCTGGAATAATATTTCCTGATCAGGTTTCGCGTCCGGTCCTCATGTCCGCCAATTTTCAGCCAGAAAGCCTCAATGGCATTCACCTTGTTTTCCGCCTCAACAATATTTCTGTATTCTTTCTGAGTAGATATATACCGGATGGGTTTCATCATGCCGTAATGCGAATTGACATCCGGAAAACCGCTTCCGGTGCAGAGAATCGTAAATCCCTTTTCAAGTGATGGATCTGCTGAGATGAAGTAAAGTCCCGGTTTTGTTGTGCTAATGCTGAATCCATTATTGTCCGGTGAAAATGCCACATCAAAAACAGTGTCCGGATCAAGTTTTTGCGACATGATGTTTTCAAGTGCATAAGGCGGAGACGGTACAGGAAAAGAATCTCCGTAGAAACAGCATCTCATTTTTTCAGATAAATCGCCATTGTAGGCGAGCGTAAAAGTTGAACCAGAATTGATTGTATATGCTGATGGAATGCCAGAAATATCACCGGAAGGCAGAAACCACTGAGCGCTGAATTTGCTTGTCTTTTCAACAGGAAGCATCAGCGTCTGTCGTGAATCTTTATTGTTGTCGCGAACCGAAACGTAAGCAATGCAGTTCTTTCCGGTATTCATTTTTAGCGGAAGCTTGCTTGTAAAAATGCCGCTGATGCTGTCTTTTTTGAAACTGATAACGGCTCCGGTGCTGTCGGTCCAGCGACTGTCGCTGTAGGAATCAAACAATACGACACGAATGGTGGCGTTTGCCATAAACGGATCCGTTGCTTTCTCCCTTTTGTATAGAAATCCCGCGGGATCAAGGCTGAGCGTGAGTTCCGAAATGCTGTCGCTCTGATGAACAATGTAAGCGGACTGACAAAGTGGTTGAAAATCTTCCTGATAGGAAGGCGCAATATTTTCGCTCGACATTTTCACATAGGATACACAGCCAATCATTGTTGCAGAGCAGGCAAGCAGAAAAGTGAAAAGAAAATATCGTCCGTGGATTTTCATTGAAAAGTTTTTCAGCTTTTTTCGGAAACCAGCAACTGCTGATAAGGAACACGCGCCTGAATGGAGCGTCCGAGTGTCACTTCGTCAATATATTCGAGTTCATCACCGATGGAAATTCCTCTTGAAATGGTACTGAAAGTAATGTTCAGGTGCTGCAGCTGACGAAAAATATAGAATGCGGTGGTATCGCCCTCAACAGTGGCCGATAAGGCCAGAATAATTTCTCTGACCGGATTTTCCTGAACACGCTGTTGCAGCGAATCAAGAAAAATATCCTGTGGCCGGATTCCGTCGATAGGTGAGATTAATCCGCCGAGCACGTGGTAAACGCCATTGAACTGCGAAGTTCTTTCGACTGCCATCACGTCGCGGATATCTTCGACCACACAGATAACTGAACGGTCGCGCGAAGGATTGGCGCAAACGGGACATGTTTCGGTATCGCTTATGTTGTGGCAGACCGAGCAATAGGTAATTTTCTCGCGCAGCTCAATCAGGCTGTTGCCCAATGCAGTTGAAAGTGATTTGTCCTGTCTGAGCAAATGTAAAGCAAGACGCAGAGCAGTCTTACGTCCGACACCAGGTAGCTTGGACAATTCTGACACAGCATTTTCAAGATACTTCGATGGCAACTGCTCGAAAAACATGCGCTATTTTTCTGTAAAAGTACAAAAATGCGGTGAGGTGTACAAGATGCGTCCTGCAAGTTTCCAACAAGGAAATTGTGAAAAATATTTTTCAAAAGCGAAGGGCGAGCCGAAACCGGAATACCTGCTCATTATCATTGCTGTTTGCTACCAGAAGTGGTTGGATAATCTGCGGTAAGATCCGGGATTTTTATTCCGAGAGATGTAAAGTATTGTTATATCGGTAAATACAGACTTTAATACCTAAATAGATATTTATACGAAAGTGTGATTTTCAAAATCACACTTTTGCATAAAATAAAAAATCAAAAAGTGTTGTATATCAATGTATAAAATCAAATTTCAATATATTTAGTTCCAATAAAACAAAAAATTATTCACCCCCATTTGGTCACTTTTTTAGGAAATTGAAAATCATGTTGGGGTAGGTTTACTGTAAAATCAGAGTTAATAAGTTCCGTATGTATAAAATTCAAACTGTGGTCATAAAAAACTGTCCGATGCAAAATCGTCCAACAATGATTATTAACATGTACTTAAACAGACTTTTACAATGCGATCTGCATTTATTGCGATTTTATCTCTCCAGAATCAGGTCGGATTCTGTATATCTGGCAACCTATTCCAATTATATGATGTCTGATATTATTGCATATAGTTTTAATTTCCCAGGTTGATTAGAGTCCAATAACCACCAAACGCCCATTGTATGAAAAGAGTTTTTACAATTGCCATTTTATTTTTTCTTTCATTTCCACATGCATTTTCGCAATCAGCTTCAAATCCGCAGACTGGCTCATACCGGGTGTCGGCATTTGATTCGGCCAGGATTGCCGAAATGAGCTGGGCTGAAATGATGTCGGACCAGACCATCAATTTTTATACGGTGCGCGATGCCTTTAATAATTTCTGGGCAGGCCGCACGCCCGATAAAGGCAAGGGATACAAACCTTTCCGCCGCTGGGAAGCCATGATGACACCCAGGGTTTATCCTACCGGAGAGCGCATGGTGACCGATGCCGAAATCATGAAAAGGTTTACGGCGTTTGAGCAGCAATATACTGCGCAAAAAAATCCGAACAAGAGTCTGACAGGCAC
>CAZJOL010000131.1:0-7749 GCA_964547605.1 uncultured Bacteroidaceae bacterium
ATGAAACCACGCTGCCCATCACGCTGGAGCAAATGATTTATCATGCCACTTCGGTTGTACGTGGCGTTGACCGCGCACTCATTGTGGTTGACCTGCCGTTCGGAACTTATCAGGGCGACTCGAAGGAAGCACTGCAATCGGCCATCCGGATTATGAAAGAAGCCGGTGCCAGCGCAATCAAAATGGAAGGCGGCAAGGAAATCATCGAAAGCGTGAAACGCATTCTGTCAGCAGGAATTCCAGTGATGGGACATCTGGGGCTCACGCCGCAATCCATCTATAAATTCGGCACTTATTCCGTTCGTGCGCAGGAAGAAGAAGAAGCAAAAAAACTGAAGGAAGATGCCTTGTTGCTCGAAAAAGCCGGTTGTTTTGGTGTTGTGCTCGAAAAAATACCTGCAAAGCTTGCCAAAGATGTGAGCGAAAGTCTGAAAATTCCCACCATTGGCATTGGAGCCGGCCGCCATTGCGACGGTCAGGTACTTGTGCTTCACGATATGCTAGGCATCAATCAGGATTTTTCGCCGCGTTTTCTGCGCCGCTATCACAATCTCTTTGCTGAAGTCACCGGTGCTGTCACCAATTATATTCACGACGTAAAGACCGAAGATTTTCCGAGCGACAAAGAACAGTATTGATGTGGAAATATGCGACTTAACGTGAAACGTTACACAGTCGTCAATGTGACGCTCACGTGAAACGTGACAAGTTCGCGTATGTGAGAATATAAGTGACGATAAAATACGAAATCAGAAATACGAAATCAGAAATACGAAATTTGAAATACGAAATTGGATGTGGAAATGTGCGCCTTCGGCGATGTGGAAATGTGGGAAGAGAAATACTGCAAAGAATTGTAACGTCTAAGCTCATTCTCAGAGCTGACGGCTGATTACTGATGACTGACAGCTGATTGCTAACGTGTAACGAAAAAAATGTCTGAAATCAATTCAATAAAATCGCGCATCCTGTATGAAGACAATCATGTGATTGTGATTGTGAAACAGCATGGCGAGATTTCGCAGGGCGATAAAACCGGCGATGAGACATTGCCTGATTTGCTGAAAGCTTACATCAAGGAAAAATATAATAAACCCGGCGAAGTTTTTCTGGGCGTGGTGCATCGTCTGGACCGGCCCGTAGGCGGTGTGATGGTTTTTGCACGTACATCAAAAGCGCTGGAACGGCTGAATGAATCGTTCCGCGAAGGCAAAGCCAGAAAAACATATCTTGCTGTTACCTGCGCCAAACCTGAGCCCGAAGCTGCCGAACTGAAAAATTATCTTGAACGCAACGAAAAACTGAATAAGTCATTTATTGTCGACACACCTTCTAAATTCAGTAAGGAAGCCGTTTTACGCTATCGATGGCTGGGCAGCTCCGACCGCTATTCGCTGGTCGAAGTGGAATTGCTCACCGGCCGTCATCATCAGATCCGCGCACAGCTGGCCCATATCGGATGTATCATCAAAGGTGATCTGAAATACGGCGCCAAACGATCAAACCCCGATGGCAACCTCTCGCTGCTGTCATGGAAACTAACCTTTCCGCACCCAACCACCAAGGAAATGCTTTCTTTCGAAGCTCCCCTGCCCGATGTGCAGCCCTGGATTGAGCTCGCTAAGTATCTGTAAACCAATGCTGTTTTAAAATCCTGATATCAAAGCAAAAAACAACATTCCAACGTCCTGAAACGACGCAGGAGTGAAAGGACATGGAACCGTTGTTTTTGCTGTTGTTACGACGGTTCCATGTTCCGGTATTAATGCCAATCAAAAGCTCAGAAGTTTACCGGAACGGTGGAATGTCGTAACAATGTGCGTTTTGAAACAGCCTCGGATACATATTCCCATTTATCAAAATGAGTGTCTTTTGTCACATTCATTGGTCGTTTTAATAAAACTGATACTTAAGCAGAAATTAAAATTCTATTTTTGTCAATAAATATTTATTTCATGAACGACATATCTGCATCAAAACAAAAAGTGATTTTCGCGCTGGTGACCACCCTGTTTTTTTTATGGGGATTCATCACCTGTATGAACGATATTCTGATACCCTATCTGAAAAAAGTGTTTGAGCTGAATTATGCGCAAGCCATGCTTGTACAGCTGGCATTCTTCGGGGCATATTTCATTGGATCGCTGCTCTATTTCTTCATTTCATCAGCATTTGGTGATCCCATCAATAAAATAGGTTACCGCAAGGGAATTGTCGCCGGTCTGTTGCTATCGGCCACCGGTTGTTTGCTTTTCTACCCCGCCGCCAACATGCATCTGTACGGATTTTTCCTTGCTGCTCTTTTTGTTCTCGGTCTCGGATTCACCATTTTGCAGATTGCGGCCAATCCTTATGTTGCCATTCTGGGAAGTCCTGAAACAGCATCCAGCCGCTTGAATCTGTCGCAGGGATTCAATTCATTCGGAACAACCATCGCTCCCATTGTGGGCGGATATCTTGTTTTTCATTTCTTTGCCCAATGGGGGACACCGCTGCTGACCAACAGCGGAGAACAGGTTCTCACTGAAGGTGGAACCACGGTTTCGGCCTCCAGTGTACAGTTGCCGTATCTGATTTTTGCAGGCGTTTTCATTGCAATGGCATTGGTGTTTGCGTTCTCACATCTACCGCGCATCGATGCAGGCAATACAGGAAAGGAAGGCGGAAGTGCACTGAAATACAGACATCTGGTTTTAGGTATTGTTGCCATCTTCTTTTATGTCGGCAGTGAAGTGGCCATCGGAAGTACCATCATCAATTACCTTAACGACCTGATGGGCTATGCCGAAATGGAAGCCAAATTATTTCTTGCATTTTACTGGGGCGGCGCCATGATCGGCCGTTTCATCGGTGCGATTTCGCTCAACAATATGCCCAATAAAATTAAAAAGTATCTGTGGATGGCTGTTGCCAGCATTCTCGGATTTGTTGTCATTTATTCGGCCGGCTACATCGAAAGCGGACTCGATATTCAGCGCGTGCTCTGGTTCCTTGTTCTCATGGCTGTCAATTTCGGAGCCTTCATGCTCGGACGATCGAAACCGGCGCGCACACTCGGAATTTTCTGTCTGTTTGTGATTTCACTGCTGCTTCTAACTGTTTTCAGTAACGGCGAACTCGCCATGTGGGCCATTATCGGTATAGGACTTTTCAATTCCATCATGTGGTCAAACATTTTCACGCTGGCCATTGATAAACTGGGCGAACACACGAGCCAGGGATCATCACTGCTGGTGATGGCCATTCTCGGCGGAGCGCTGTTGCCGCCATTCCTGGGCCTTGTTGCCGATCAGATCGGATTGCAGATGTCGTATCTGATTCTCATTGCGCCCTACGCATACCTTGCATTTTACGGATTCAAAGGATATAAACCACGCTCCCTATGAGTAAAGAAATTTTAGTTTGCGGAATCGACATTGGCGGCACCAATACAACAGCCGGATTAGTCACACCGGACGGAAAAATCGTTCTGAAAAAAAACATGTCCACCACCGGTCATCACACCGCCAGCGACTATATAGATGCTCTTGCCGCCATGGTTCAAAGTATGGTAAATGAGACCGGATGCGCACTTACAGGCATCGGCATCGGAGCACCCAACGGAAATTTTTACAACGGCACCATCGAATTCGCTCCCAACCTGCCCTGGAAAGGAATCATTCCGGTCGCAGCACTTATGAAAAAACATTTTCCCGAAGCGGAGACTGTCCTCACCAACGATGCCAACGCAGCTGCCTGGGGTGAAAGAATTTACGGAGCAGCCCGCGGTGAAAACGATTTTATCATGATAACGCTTGGAACCGGCGTTGGAAGCGGTATTGTAACAAACGGAGCTCTTGTTTACGGTCACGATGGATTTGCCGGTGAAATCGGTCACACCATTGTTGATCCGAATGGAAGACAGTGTGGATGCGGCCGCAAGGGCTGTCTCGAAACATATACATCTGCTTCGGGCGTGGTTAAAACGGCTGTTGAACTACTTGAATCAGCGCACGAAAAATCACTGCTCAGCGACATTCCAAAAGAAAAAATCACTTCGAAAGAAATTGCCGAAGCCGCATTGAAAGGAGATAAACTTGCGATTGAAGTTTTTGATAAAACCGCATGGTATCTGGCTTTAAAGCTTGCCGATGCAGTGGCACACACCAGCCCTTCCAGTATTTATATTTTCGGCGGAGTGGCCAAAGCCGGCGATCTGCTTATGCTTCCACTGAAAAAATATTTCGAGGAATTTCTGTTGCAGATTTTCAAAAACAAAGTAGCGCTGAAGTGGTCTGCCCTGCCCGACAATGATGCCGCCATTCTTGGCGCTGCCTCGCTTGTTCAGTGAACCCTATGAATCATGAACAAAGAACCTGTCTGCAACAGGCAGGCAAGGAAATTCGAAGTAGGAAGTGAAGTTTGAAGTAAAATTAAATTACGTACCGTTCAATGTTCTTACTTCCTCTTGATCCGTAAGGATGCACGGATTGTTCAGTGTTCAGAGTTCTCGTTCTCAACCTTGACCTTGTTCTTAACCTTGACCTTGTTCTTAACCTTGACCTTGTTCTTAACCTTGACCTAAAAATATTCTGATGAGACCAATATTCACAACGCTGCTTTTACTGATTACCATCAGCATTTTTGCACAAAATGATTATTCAAAATATGTCAATCCTTTCATTGGAACCGGCGGACACGGCCACACTTACCCTGGTGCACAGTACCCATATGGTATGATGCAGCTGAGTCCTGACACACGCAAGGAAGGCTGGGACGGCTGTTCGGGCTATCATTTCAGCGATTCGGTCATGCTTGGTTTTTCGCATACACATTTGAGTGGCACCGGAGTATCGGATTACAGCGATCTGCTCATTATGCCCTACGCTGACAATGCAGCAGAAGCATATCCGACACTTGCCAAAGTGAATACCGCAAGCAGGTTTTCGCACAAATACGAAGATGCATCACCAGGCTATTATGAGGTGCTGCTTGAAGAGGACAATATCAATGTAGCCCTGACTGCCACTGCGCGTTGTGGAATGCACCAATATGTTTTCAACCACAGCGGTAAAAATAAAATCCTGATTGATTTGCAATACCGCGACGAAGTGACCTATTCGAAAATCACTTTCGAAAACGACAGCACCATCAGCGGTGTGCGCTACAGCAAAGCATGGGCAACCAATCAGAAATTTTATTTTGTGATCAAACTTTCCCAGCCGGTCCGTCACAAATTTCTATATCTGAACGACACATTGCAAACCGGCATGAAATCAGCCATCGGAACAAATCTGAAAGCTGTTCTGTTTCTTCCCGACACAATGTCTTCCATATTGATGAAAGTCGGAATGTCGGCAACCGGAGTTGAAGATGCGCGAAAAAACCTGAATCTTGAAATTCCAGACTGGAATATCAAGAAGGTACTAAATGAAACAACCGAAGCATGGAACAGGGAATTGGGACGTATTGAGTATTCAACGCCCAATCAGAATGATAAAATAATTTTTTACTCGGCGCTGTATCATTGCATGATTGTTCCAACCATTTTTACGAATGTGGACAACACTTATCTCGGACGCGATTTTGAAAAACACACGGCGGAAGGATTTGACTACTACACCGTGTTCTCCCTCTGGGACACCTATCGCGGATATCATCCATTGATGAGCATCATCGACCGCAAACGCACCCGCGATTATGTATTGACTTTTCTAGAACAATTCAATCAGGCAGGATTGCTGCCTGTGTGGGAATTCGCTGCCAACGAGACGTTCTGCATGATCGGCAATCACAGCATACCGGTGATTTCATTCGCCATCATGAATGATATTATTGTCAATCCCGACACGCAGAAGTTGTTGCTGAATGCCATGGTGGAAACCGCCAATACGCCACGTGGCGGAATAGGAGTTTACAAAGAATGCGGCTATATTCCGTCAAACCGTGAATCAGAGAGCGTTTCGAAGACACTTGAATTTGCCTATGATGACTGGTGCATTGCACAGGTAGCCCGAAAACTTGGTGACGAGACAATTTACACTGAGTTCATCAAACGGGCTCAATCATATAAAAATATTTTCAATCCTGAAAACGGCTTCCATGCACCGAAAGCAAATGGTACTTTTCTGACGCCCTTTGATCCGAAAGAAGTCAATTTCAATTACACCGAAGCCAACGGGTGGCAATACAACTTCTGCATTCCGCAGGACATCAGCGGTTACATCAATCTGCTGGGCGGAGAAAAAGTCTTTGCCGATAAGCTGGATTCAATGTTCGAAGCCGACTCACAAACCACAGGCCGCGACCAGAGCGACATTACAGGTCTGATTGGGCAATACGCCCATGGAAATGAACCCAGCCATCACATGGCCTACCTGTATGCATGGACGTCGCAGCCATGGAAAACACAATTCTATTGTGATTCTATTCTGGACAATTTGTACACAAATGCACCCGGTGGACTCTCCGGAAACGAAGACTGCGGGCAGATGTCGGCATGGTATGTTTTGAGCGCACTCGGTTTTTATCCGGTCAATCCCGCCGACGGAAATTTTGTATTCGGCTCTCCGCAACACAGCGAAGCAAGCATTCACCTTGAAAACGGAAAAACTTTCCGAATTAAAACTGTCGGACTGAGTGATAAAAACAAATACATACAGCAGGTAACGCTTAATGGATCAGCGTATAATAAAAACTACATTTCATACGCGGATATTCTGGCAGGAGGTGAACTGGTTTTTGTCATGGGACCTGAACATGGCTCATATGGCTCAAAGGCGGAAGACCGTCCAAATTCTGAAATTGCTGAAAACAAAATACTGCCGCTGCCCTACGCTACTTTGCTGAATGGAAAAGTGTTTGCGAAAAAGAATGTGATAACACTGCATTCAGCATCAGGGGCGCAGATTGAATATCGCATCCTTCCTGATGGCTCGTGGAAATTGTATAAGAAGCCGCTGCGCGTTAAAAACACAATATTGATGGAATACCGCAATGCAGGCGCCGTTGGGACTGATATGACTCAGGTCATTAAAAAGAATATTCATCTTAAAGTTGAATTATTCCAGCCGTACAATTCGCAATACACTGCTGGCGGCCCAAGCGGACTTGTTGACGGGCAGCGCGGTGGCGAAGATTTCCGCACCGGTGGCTGGCAGGGTTATGAAGGCACAGACTTCACTGCAGTGGTGGATCTTGGCAAAAAACAAATGGTACGTCGCATAACACTGGGCTGCCTGCAGGAAGCCCGCTCATGGATATGGATGCCAACATCGGTTGAATATTATTATTCGATTGATGGTGTGAATTACATCAAACTTGGATCGCTCGGACACAATGTTCCTGACACTGATTTAGGCGCTTATGTGATGGATTTTCCGCTTGATTTTGTTCCTGTTGAAGCCCGCTACATCAAAGTGTTTGCAAAGAATTACGGAGTATGTCCCGACTGGCATCTGGGTAAAGGCGGAAAAGCGTGGATCTTTGTGGATGAAATCATTGTTGAGTAGTCAGTAGCCAATTGTCAGTTGTCAGTAATCAGCCGTCAGCTCTGAGAAGGAGCTGAATCGCCGTTCTATTTGATTCCGGCATTGCGCATTGAGCAATTTTGTATTTTTGCATTATGGACGAGGAACACCTGCATAAACACGAGAAGCAGACGCTGTTGGTTGTGATACTGACTGCCGTTACAATGGCAGTTGAAATTGTTTTCGGTCTGACTACCAATTCTATGGCGCTGCTGGCCGATGGCATTCACATGGGTTCGCA
>CAZJOL010000132.1:0-7697 GCA_964547605.1 uncultured Bacteroidaceae bacterium
CTGACACCGGTAGGAAAACACATTATCAAAGTGTGTCATGGCACAGCCTGCCATGTGAAAAATTCCTCTGCTCTTGTCGAACTCATTCATGAAAAGCTTCAAACGAGCGAATCCAAACACACCACTGAAGACGGCTTGTTTACGGTGGAAATAGTAAGTTGCCTGGGAGCTTGCGGACTTGCTCCTGTATTGGTTGTGGACAAACACGTCAATGGAATGGTTACTACAAAAATGTGTTCCGATATCATTGATGGAATCATTAAGAATGAAAAGCAATTGTAATTTTTTTGATTATGAGTTATATTACAAAAAAAGATATTGATGACATAAGGGATACATACCAGAATAAAACATCCCTTATTCATAAACACGTTGTTATTTGTGCAGGTACAGGTTGTATTTCAAACGGCTCTTTACTGGTTCATAAAGCAATGTCTGAATCCCTGGATGAAAACGGGCTGCACAACATTGTTTCTCTGTCGCTTGATATACACGAGGATGATAAATCGGTGTACGTTTCAAAGAGCGGTTGCCAGGGATTTTGTGCTCAGGGGCCACTTGTAACCATATATCCGGACAACATTATGTATGTTGGGGTGAAACCTCAGGACGCTGCTGAAATTGTTCAGAAAACGGTTGTTAATAGCGAACTGATCGAAAGACTTCTTTATGTAAATCCGGCCAACAAACAAAAGGCGAAAGGCATTCCCGAAATTCCGTTTTATGCAATGCAAAATCGTCTTGTTCTGGGTGAATGCGGAATTGTGGACCCTGAAAGTATTGAAGAATACATTTCTCACGGAGGATATATTGCGGCTGAAAAAGCACTAAACACGCTGTCAGCAGAGGAAATTTGCGAGATGATTCTGAAGTCAGGACTGCGAGGCCGGGGCGGCGGTGGTTTTCTCACTGGTAAAAAATGGGATATCACCAGACTGGCCGAAGGAGAAAAAAAATATGTGATCTGTAATGGTGATGAAGGTGATCCCGGCGCTTTCATGGACCGGAGTTTAATGGAAGGTAATCCGCACAGAATTATCGAAGGAATTATGATTGCTGCGAAAGCAGTACATGCCGATGAAGCATATATTTATGTGAGAGCGGAATATCCGCTTGCTGTCGCACGTATGCAAAAAGCAGTTGAAGATGCTTTGAAACTGGGTGTTTTGGGAATGAATGTTTTTGGTTCGGGTCACGATATTCACATACATGTAATGGAAGGTGCCGGTGCTTTTGTTTGCGGCGAAGAAACTGCTCTTATCGGATCTATTGAAGGCAAGAGGGGAATGCCAAATCGTAAGCCTCCGTACCCGGCTCAGAAAGGGCTTTTTGGAAAATCCAGCGTGATAAACAATGTGGAAACACTGGCAACAGTTCCTTTGATTATCAGTAATGGTGCCGAATGGCATAGTTCAATCGGAACAGAAAAATCAAAAGGCACTAAAATTTTTGCATTAACCGGCCATGTAGCAAACACAGGACTTATAGAGGTTCCTTTTGGTACTACCCTGAATAAAATTATTTACAGCATAGGCGGAGGCGTCGATCAGAATGCAAATAATGCAGGCGGGAATAAGTTTAAAGCTGTGCAGGTAGGTGGCCCGTCGGGAGGTTGTATTCCGGAATACCTGTTCGATACCATTGTGGACTATGACTCGGTGACTGCTACCGGAGCCATTATGGGTTCAGGTGGTCTTGTGGTGATGGATGAAAACACCTGTATGGTCGATATGGCGCGCTTCTTCCTTGATTTTACCCAAAAGGAAAGCTGTGGAAAATGTACTTTTTGCCGCGTCGGATCCAAACGTATGCTCGAAATTCTCACTCGTATTACGCAGGGTGAAGGGCGCGATGGAGATATTGAATTACTCGAAGAATTGAGTCAGCAAATTAAATTAAGCAGCTTGTGTGGTCTTGGCCAAACGGCTCCCAATCCCGTTCTTACAACACTCAAATATTTTAAACATGAGTACGAAGCGCATATTAAAGACAAAAAATGTCCTGCGCATAGCTGTAAAAAACTGCTGACCTATACCATCGAAACCGACAAGTGTACGGGCTGTACCGTATGTGCAAAAAATTGCCCGAGCAATGCTATTTCGGGCGAACGCAAGTTGCCGCACCTCATCGATCAGGCGCTATGCATCAAATGTGGCGTATGTTTCAGCAAATGTAAATTCAGCGCAATCACACTGTCATAAACCGGTAAAAAGAAAATCATGGATACGATCAATGTTGTTTTAAACGGAAAAAATGTTCTGGCACATAAGGGTGAAAGCATTCTGGATCTGGCCACCCGTATGGGCTATCATATACCTACATTATGCCATGATCCGCGGCTGGAGCCGTTTTCATCGTGCTTTGTGTGTGTGGTTCATGTCGAAAACATGAGAGGTTTACAACCTTCTTGTGCGACAAAAGTGGCCGAAGGAATGGTGATCGACACCGAACGTGAAGATGTGAAGAAGAGCCGTAAAATGGCACTGGAACTGTTGTTGAGTAATCACTATGCCGATTGTATCGGTCCCTGTAAAGAAACCTGTCCGGCCAATGTTGATGTGCAGGGATACATTTCGTTGATTGAAAAAGGGCTCTACAGCGAAGCGATCAAACTCATCAAAGAGCGAAATCCACTACCTGCTATTTGCGGCCGCGTGTGCGTACGTCCCTGCGAACTGGCCTGCAGACGCAATTTGCTTGATGAGAATAATGGCGTTGGAATCGATTACCTGAAACGTTTTGCAGCAGATCAGGATCTGAAATCGGAAAACCATTATCGTCCGGAAATCGCTCCTGCAACTGGAAAACATGTTGCCGTGATCGGCGGAGGCCCCGGTGGATTATCGGCCGCATACTGGCTGATACAAAAAGGACATCAGGTCGATATCTTTGAAGCAATGCCGTATGCAGGTGGTTGGTTGCGCTATGGGATTCCTGAGTATCGCTTGCCGAATGCGCTTATCGATCTCGAAATATCTACCATTACAGAACTTGGGGTGAATATTTTTACCAATAAAAAACTTGGAGAAAATATTTCATTCAAAGAAATAGAAGAAAAATACGATGCAACTATTCTCACCATCGGATCGCAGAAAGGCGCTCTGGTGGGCGTTGAAGGCGAGGATGCAGAAGGCGTTTTCAGCGGAATCAATTTTTTGAAAAACAAGGAAGCTACAGGCCAGACCTATAATTTTAAAGGAAAGAAAATTGTTGTGGTTGGTGGTGGAAACACAGCCATGGATTGTTGCCGCACATCGCGCCGCTGCGGGTCTGACGAAGTGACTGTTGTGTATCGCCGCACTGAGGCTGAAATGCCAGCCAATCCGATGGAGATTCATGAATCGAAACTCGAGGGCGTAAAGTATATGTTTCTCACTGCTCCGGTGAAAATTCTGAAAGATGAAAATGGAAGACTGAGATCAATGGTTTGTCAGAAAATGGAATTGGGCGAACCTGACGCATCGGGCCGCAGACGCCCTATTCCGGTGGAAGGATCGGAATTCGAAATCGAATGTGATTATATTTTAGCTGCCATTGGTCAAAAAACCGATGTCAATTTCATCCATGATATAAATGAATATGCATCTGATGGTCAATTGAAAACCACTAAATGGGGCGACATTGTTGCACATGAAGAAACGCTGGAAACTGGCATCCCTGGCGTATTTGCATTAGGTGATAGTGTAACCGGACCTGGCACTGTCATTGGAGCCATTGCACAGGCAAAGCTGGCAGTCCATTGTTGCGAGCAGTTTTTGAATGGGTTGCCCATTGAGCCTCCGAAAATAGAATTTTTTAGTCGCAAAGAAAATTTCCGTAAGCAGGAAAAGCCTGAATATGCTGACAGATTCAAGCATCAACTGCGCGAAGAAATGCCTGTGCTCGATCCTAAAGACCGAATGAATTTTTCAGAAGTCGAGCTTGGATATGCCTCCGAAGCTGTTGCAAAAAACGAAACATCACGTTGTCTCGAATGCGGTTGTGGTGCGCTTTATACCTGCGATCTGAAAAAGCATTCAAACGAGTACAATGCCAATCAGACTCATTTCGCCGGGTCGTTTAAAGAGTATAAAATTGATTTCTCTCATCCGTATATTGAGATAGACAACAACAAATGCATTTTGTGTGGACGATGCATCCGCATCTGTAAAGAAGTGGTTGGGGCTGAAGCATTGGGTTTTGTGAATCGCGGGTTTGAAACATATGTTGCTCCTGCAATGGGCATGAGCCTTAAAGAAACTAAATGTGAAAGCTGCGGTATGTGTGTTTCAACATGCCCGACTGGAGCCATGTCGGAAAACAAGCTGTTTAAGCCGGGTCCGGTGAAAACAGAATCGTTTAAAACCATTTGCAATTATTGCTCGGTTGGCTGCGAGCTTGAAGTACAGCATCGCGGAGGATTTGTATATGGCGTGAAAGGTTCGAAAGGTCAGGTGAATCAGGGCGGAAATCTGTGTAACAGCGGTCGTTTCGGATATCAGTACATGAATGATGAAAATCGTCTTCTTAAACCACGCGTGAAAGAAAACGGCTCCTGGAAAGACATTGAGTGGAGCGAAGCGTTTGAAATCATTGCGAAACAACTTAAATCTTCGAAACCATCGGAATCTGCATTCACTGTCGGAGCGCGACTTTCGAACGAGGAGCAATATTATATTCAGAAGATTGCCAGAGCCGGTGTAAAAACAAATAATATTTCTTCCTTCCATTATATGGAACGTGGAAAAGGGTATACCGAAAACAGTATGGCAAGCGTTCCGTTCAATGAACTGAAATTTGCAAGAGCCATCTGGGTGCTGAATCCGGAGATGATCAAATCGAATGGTGTCGCGGGTTTTGCGGTACAGGTGGCAAGAAATAAATCTGAAATTCCTGTGACTTTAATTATTGAAGGTGATAACCACCTGATGGATCATAAGGCTGACCGCATCATAGCCGTGAAATCGCGATATGCATTCATCAAAGCGATGAATCATTATCTGCTGACTTCAGGAAAACAGAATGCGTTATTCATTAATGGCCGCACGGAAGGATTTGACGAGTACAAACAAACTTTATTAAAGGAAAGCTATGCATCGCTGATTGCCGCATCAGGACTGGCTCAGGATTTACTTGAGTCTTTAGCTGATGAGTTCAACAACATTGCTGAAACAGTGATGATTTATACCGAAGCAGGTACGTCATCGAATTGTGCTATGGAAATCAACAACCTGATGCTGTTATCCGGGAAGCTTGGAAAGACCGGCTCTGGCGTTGTTGCGCTGAAATCGAAAAACAATTCGCAGGGTTTGCGCGATAATGGCATTTGTCCGAAAACAGCTCCAGGCGGCCGTAAACTAATGGATGCAAAATCCGATCTGGAAGCATTGTGGCAGGTCAGTGATTTGTGTGTTGATACGGATTTCAGCATCAAAGAAAGATTGAAAAGCGGTGCCATTAAAAATCTGTTCATCTTTGGCGAAGACCCGATTGGAACTGCGATGAATGCAGATGAAGCGAAATCTCTGATTCCGCAGAATGCATTTGTTGTTGTAGCTGATTATTTCATGACCGCTACGGCAGAAGCTGCCACACTGGTTTTGCCGATGGCATTCCCGTTCGAAACCGGCGGCTCATATACCAATACACAAAGAATCATTCAGCGCTATGAAGCTGAGATGAAGCCAAAAACCGGAAAGAACAACATTGAAATGCTGAATGGTATTGCTGAAAAAGTCGATGTGAAGCCATTTTCAACAACTGAGGAAATATTCCTTGAATTTGCTTCACTGCTTACTGTGAAGAAAGAAGTAGTGTTTTCATTCAGTGCAACCGATCAGGATAATCCGAGCAACATGTTTGTATTTGGTGCTGATAATCTTGTTTTGCGGCATCAGAAGCGGGTTATGGAATTATTGAAAAAGTAAAAGAGTATTTCACTTAAAACGACAGGCCATGGAAAAATTCGAATCGATGGATCATATTCTCGATTTTGCTATGAATCAGGAGCAAAGCGCAGTAGACTTCTATACCAAACTGGCCGCCAAAAGCCAGAACGATGAAATGAAGCTGATTTTCGAAGAATTTGCACGAGAAGAAATCGGGCACAAGGCAAAAATTGCTCAGATCAAAGAAGAGCATGATTTTGATCTGCCGAAAGAAAAAGTGATGTCTTTGAATATTGCTGACTATGTTGCTTATCCTGTCGTGGATGAAAATATTACCTACGCCGAAGCCCTGAAAGTGGCCATGGCTCGCGAAAAAGCATCCTTCAAGCTGTATACGAAACTGGCCTCCGAAGCGTCAAACACTTCGATCCGCAGTATTTTCCAGTATCTTGCCCAGGAAGAATCGAAACACAAACTGCGGTTCGAGCTGGAATATGATGAATTCGTTCTCAGGGACAATTGAAACACGGAAACAGTACTGAGTAGTCAGTTGTGAGTAGTCAGTTGTGAGTAGTCAGTTGTGAGTTTTAATTTCACTCATCACTCATCACTTATAACTCATCACTCATAACTGGCTACTGAATACTTAATTGTCGCTTGCTCGTCCCCGGAGCCCTAAAGGGCATCACGTGAAATCACGTAAAACGTGACAAGCTGTGATAAATGCGGGCTATTTTTATTCATCCTCCATCCGGAGGAATTAAATCGGTGCTTCGCGACTTCTTTTACGGCTTCGCCACCTTAACCTTGATCTTGCTCGATCTCAACTCCTAACGTCGCCTTTATAAACTTTCAACTTTAAAAACTTTCCACTGACAATGGGCGCGTATTCCGCGCTATTGTCTTTCCATCGCTATTATCCGGCCGCATTTATAATATCGTTTTGAATAATATTCTTCGTCAAGGCAACTGATGATGACGCCTTTGCTGGTGGTGGCATGTATGAAGCGGCGGTTGCCCAAATATAGTCCTACATGGCTTACGCGATCTCCATTGATTTTGAAAAACAACACGTCGCCGAGTTTTGCCTTGTCGAGATCGATGAAGCGTACATCTTTCTGCATGTCATTGGCGCTGCGGTTGAGCGAGAGATTGTACAGCGTCTTGTACATGGTCATGATCATGCCGCTGCAGTCGGTGCCTTTCTTGCATTCGCCGCCGTACACATAGGGCGTTCCAAGCCATGAATCTATTTCTTCGAGAAACTTCGCGTCTTCAGTTCCACTTAATTCCACTTTCCATTTTTCTCCGTATCTGGCATAAACGCCTGCCGGAGCATTTTGGTCCGCAATGTTTGAAAGTGTATCGCGCCGGGTTTTGTCTTTCCTCTCTGTGCGGTCGTTTCGATTGTCCCTGATGCTTTTCGGTGGTCCGTGTGTTTCAAGTTGTCGCTGCCGTATATGCTCACGCAGTCCCGCACACGATGAAAACATCAGCGGCACGAGCAGGATCAGAAGGGCTTTCCGGATGGGCATAGTTCGACGCATAGATCAAAAATACAACGAAAATGGCTCCGCAATTCGTATGTGGATGAGTTTGTTTCAACGGGGAATTGTTGATGACGATAAATAGCCACATGTGAATTTTAATTTTGATTTTATGCCCACATTTAATCATCCTTTCGTTACACGTGGAATTTATCACGCTGAAGGCTTGAGTCGTTACATTCGTTACGGATTTCATCAATATCTCTCTTCTCACATTTTCACATCAGGCGAAGTCTCACATTCGCGAAGCGACTCATCGACTAAGTCCCACATTTCCACATCC
>CAZJOL010000133.1:0-7627 GCA_964547605.1 uncultured Bacteroidaceae bacterium
TATCACAGGCTAATATCTTCAGCGCCGTCGGCGCTAATTGTGTTTCGCACACGTCATCCCTGGAGCTTTGCTCAACGCTATTGATATTAAACTGCTTTGCAGTTCTTTCAAAGGACCTTTGCATATTTATCGTGCCTTCGGCATCTCTAAACCTCTAAACCCATCAACTTCTAAACCCATCAACCTCTAAACCCATCAACCTCTAAACCCATCAACTTCTAAACCCATCAACCTCTAAACCCGTCAACCATTAACCAATAACCAATAACCAATAACCAATAACCAATAACCAATAACCATTAACCATTAACCATTAACTATTAACCATTACCTGTTTTTATTATCTTTGAAAAAAAAAACATCATGGCCGAACTCAAGACCAAACCCGAAAACGTCGATGTGCAGGCTTTCATCGATGCTCTTTCCGACGAGCAGCGCGAAGACAGCAACTACCTTCTCAAAACGATGCAGAAAATTTCAGGCGAAAAACCCGAATTCTGGACCGGAGGCATGATCGGTTTCGGCCGCTACACCTATCAGGGCAAAAGCTGCAGCGGAGAATGGTTCCCGCTTGGTTTTTCACCGCGCAAAAATTATCTAAGCATTTACCTGCTTGGCTACATCGACGAAAGCGATCCGCTGTTGAAAAAACTCGGCAAATTCAAAGCCGGCAAAGGCTGCCTAAATATAAAGAGGCTGTCCGATATAGATAAGGACGTTCTTGAACAGATCATCAAAAACAACAAAAAGAAATAGTGTCCTTTGAATCCCGGAGATGTACTTCAGGTAACGCTGAAAAAACATATTGAACTTTCGGAAAGCGAACAATACTGGGTTGCCGAAACTGCAGACGGGCAACGGTTCCTGATTGATTATTTCCAGTATGCAGATTACGGATTCAGTGTTGGAAAAAGCGTTCAGGTTACCGTTGATAAAATCAATTGCAGCGGAAAAGTTTTTATTGAACCCGATCATCCGGTGTATGAAAGGGAAAAGACTTACGCATTTGCAATTGACACTGTTTTATCGCAAAGCGAAAATAGTATTTCTTTGATTGTAAAGGATGTGTTTGGAAACAAAATTCCGGTACAGTTTCACGCAATTGAAACCGAAAATATTCCCGAATACGTTGAATTGCTGGTGATCGGTCTGCGGAAAGGGTTACCCGTATTGCTTGATCCGGTGATGAAAGAACAAACGCCATTCAAAGAAAACGAGATTTATTCTTTTTTGGTACTCGATAAAATCAAAATGGATCAGGAAGAATATTTTCAGCTTGAAGATGATTTTCACCGGATTCATTTATTGCCTGCACGGTTTTATACAAAATATCCGGTTGAAATTGGAAAACCCCTCGAATGCTACGTTGTACGAATTGATCAGAATGCTGAACTGAAGCTTGAACCGGTGCATCCGGTGTTTCATCTGGGACACGAACTTGATTTAAATTTTGTGGGCGAATATCATGGCGATGAATACATCGGACGCCGGCACAAACTGTACCTGCTGACGGATGATGAAGGCAATGAATTTTTCATGTCGGTGCGTTTTATGGAAGGCCGCGAAATTCCAAAGCGCCTGCGTTGCCGCATCGAAAAACTCAAAAAAGGACAGCCGTTGGTTGAGCCTGTATAGCAGACTCAGCGCCGAAACTTAAAACAGTAATAACATTGAGGTAACATTGAAATGCCTGACATATTTGTTATTGATGTACCTTTGCATCATCAAAATAAATAGAAAAAATATGAGTAAAAAGAAAACAAACAACAAAAACAAAAATCAGGAAGACAACATTATTGCAATGAATATTCTGGCCATATTCCGTCAGAATCCGTACACGTTGTTCAATTACAAACAAATTGCCGGAAGACTGGGAATCAGTCGTGGACCTGAACGCGATAAGATGAGCTCATCCATAGACCGGCTGGTTTCACAGGAGCTGCTTCTGGTGCGGAACCGCGGAAAGTATGTCCTCAATCCCGAGGCCATCGAAGTTGATGAAAATGCCAGCGAAATTGAAGGTGTTATTGATATTACAGCCAATGGCAAAGGTTTCTTACTGATGCCTGATAAGGATGATATTGCCATTGCTCAGGGCGATCTGAGTCAGGCACTCACCGGAGACACCGTTCTGGTGCGGCTTTTCCCGCGCCGGAAAAATCACCGACCGGAAGGAAAGGTTATTCGAGTTGTAAAGCGCAAGCGCCAGCAATACGTTGGGATTATTCAGGTAGGTGCGAAAATGTCGTTCTTTGTTCCGGATGATCGCAAAATCCATATTGATTTCATGGTCCCGCGTGAAAATCTGAATAAGGCAAAACACGGTGAAAAAGTGATTGTTGAAATGACCGACTGGCCCTCGCAGTCACGCAATCCGTTTGCCAATGTTGTCACGGTGCTGGGACAGCCGGGTGTGAACGAAGTTGAGATTCAGAGTATTCTTGCGAACTATGAATTCCCATTGTGTTTTCCAAAGCATGTCGAAAAAGAGGCAGCACGGATTCCAATCGAAATCAGCGCAGATGAAATCAAAAAGCGCAAAGATTTCCGCGATACATTCACATTCACCTGTGACCCGGCTGATGCAAAAGATTTTGATGATGCATTGTCGCTGAAGAAAATGAAAAACGGAAACTGGGAAGTCGGTGTTCACATCGCCGATGTGTCGCATTATGTGAAAACCGGCTCTGAGATTGATAAGGAGGCATTTGATCGTGCGACTTCAATCTACATGGTCGATCGCGTTATTCCGATGTTGCCTGAAATATTATCCAACAATGTGTGCTCGCTGCGTCCGAATGAGGATAAACTCTGCCACTCGGTGGTGTTCGAAATGAATGAGGATGCAAAGGTGCTGAAATACTGGATCGGGCATACCATCATCAATTCCGACATCCGCTACAACTACGAGGAGGTTCAGCAAATCATTGAAACAGGCAAAGGAAAATACAGCGAGGAAATTTTGCTACTGAACAAGCTAGCCCGAATCATGCGGGAAGAACGAAATAAAAAGGGCAGCATCAATTTCAAAAGTGCCGAAGTAAAATTCAAACTCGATGAAGCCGGAAAGCCGCTCGAAGTCTACATCAAGGAGCAGAAGGACTCGAACATGCTCATTGAGGATTTTATGTTGCTCGCCAATAAGACGGTAGCTGCACACATCGGAAAAGCGACGGAGAAAAATAAATCGCCGAAGACTTTTGTGTATCGGATTCACGATGAACCGAGTCCTGAAAAGCTGGCGAACTTTTCCGAATTTCTTGGCAAACTCGGTTACCGAATCAACATTACTTCAAAGCAGAATATTTCGTATTCACTCAACGACTTATTCAACAAAGTGTCTGGCAAAGCCGAAGAAACGATGATTGAAACAATTGCCGTACGCACGATGGCCAAAGCCATTTACAGCACAAACAACATCGGACATTACGGACTTGCGTTTGATTATTATACGCACTTTACTTCGCCCATCCGCCGCTATCCCGATCTGATGGTTCATCGTCTGCTGGACTGGTATGCAGCCAGCAAGCCATCGGTGAATCAGGCCGAATACGAGGATATGTGCGATCATTGCAGCGATATGGAAAAGAAAGCTGCCGATGCCGAACGCGAATCAGTCAAGTTCAAGCAGATGGAATTCATGGCCGATCAGGTTGGAAAAACTTTTGAAGGTGTGATTTCCGGTGTGAGCAAATGGGGTGTCTTCGTTGAAATCTCCTACAGCCACGCCGAAGGACTGGTGCGGCTTGAGGACATGAAAGACGATTTCTATTACCTCGACGAAGACAACTACATGGTCATCGGACACCGCACCAAAACTACGTATCGCATCGGTGACAAAGTAAATGTGCTGATCAAGAAAATCGACATCGGCCGCAAACAGATGGATCTGGCGATTGTGTAGAGCGCACAATGCACAACGCGCAAAGCGTAATGCATGGAGCATGGCCTAAGTTGCTTTCTGTCACTGATTTTTCAAACTGATTGCGTCGCGATTTTATTCCGTTTCATGTGAAGCGACCTGAGACGTTGAAGAATAAATACTTCCAAGCTTATTGTCAGAGCTGATTACTGATTGCTGAGAGCTGAAAGCTATTATGTAACGACTGTAACGTGTAACTCGTAACGACAGATCTCACTGTAAAATCCGTATACTGATCGACCCGATACTCTTTGTCCCGGAAGGGCCTTGAGCAATGATATCCTCAATCCAGAACCGGTCTCCGCGTCGGGATGATTGAATCATTGATATCATCTGCGCATTAAGCATATTTCCGCTGCTCCTTATATCAATCAGATCCCCGCTTGCATTCTTACATGTAAAGGTGAAAGACACAACCGTATATCGCACATCAAAATAAAAGTTTTCAAGCATTATGGTAATGTAAGGCGACGCCACAATTTCACTTTTTGTGAATGCTCCGCTGGATTTCCCGGCCAGTCCCGGACGCGGAGTTGGAATTGGCCTGACACGGAAAAGTGTGGTGCCAAGCAGCTTCGATGCGGAATACAGACTGATTGCCGTTTCAGTGCCACCTGTCACAAGGACAGTGTATTTACCGTTGCCATTTTTTGTGATGGTTCCGTTTGAGATTTCGGCCCTGACTTTATCATCTGTATATCCTGGCGCAATCAGCGTTACGGGATTATCTATCCCCATGAACAACACATTCATTTTATCGGCAGCACCAAATACTCCGGTCTGACAACATGCTTTTTCTGAATTCAGCATTATCAGACAGAGCACGATAATGACTATCGGGATGTAAAGTGTATTTTTCATAATAATTATTTCTAAGACTAACGAAAGCAACAGGAAGAATATTGAAATATTATTCAAAAATCTGTAATTATTATTAAGACTAAACACTCCTTGTGGTGCATTCATTTGCTGTTGCAGGAATCAAAAACAATTAGTATTTTCGCACATTAAATATTCAGAAAAAATGAGAGAATATAAAATCTTCCACGGCAAAACACTGGGAATTCTTTCCGGCGGTGGCGACACTCCTGCAATCAACTCAAGCATCGAAAATATTCGTAACCGTGCTCAGCTGCTGGGCTATAAGGTGTACGGCATCCGTCACGGATGGAAAGGTTTGCTTGGTGATGGTGATGTGGTCGATCTCACCAATCAGCCCTATGATGGAATTTATGGAGGAACTGCGCTGCGTTCAAGCCGCACCAATCCTTTTCCTTCGAAGAAAAATCCCGAAAGCCGTGTTCCTCAGATTCTGAAAAATATTGAGCGGTATAAACTGGATGTGCTTGTCACCATCGGCGGCGATGATACCAACGGTGCGGCCAAACGTCTTTACGAGACCGAAGGAATTCCTGTCATCGGTTTCCCGAAAACCATCGACAACGATTTGCGTACCCGCACCATTCATGAATATTCCAATAAAAAAATCGAAGCGGTTTTGTGTCCCGGCTATCCTAGTGCGCTCAAAGGTGTGATGGAATTTACGCGCCGGGTGAAAACCACCGCTGAATCTCATTCTCGCATTCTCGTTCTTGAAATCATGGGACGTGACGCTGGCTGGCTCACTGGTGGCGCGGCATATGGGCAGGCGGATATTATAATGGTTCCGGAGTATCCGATTGATAAAAGTCGTAAAGATTTCTTTTTCGAATTCGTGAAGGAAGCTTTTATGCGCAGCCCGAAAAAATCATTGATTATTGCTGTTTCAGAAGGTTTGCGCTGGTACGACGATCAGTCCGGAAAAACCGATGTGGTGTATGCATCCACCGAAGTCGATGAATACGGACATCCACGTCTGGGTGGTGTGAGCGGTGTGATTGCCAGCGAGATTTCAAATAAACTGGGCATCGAAGCACGCGCGCAGACAGTCGGATATTATGCCCGCTCCGGCGAATGCCGTTTGTATGACCGAAAACTCACTGCAACGCTGGCCGATAAAGTTGTTGATTTACTTTTGCGCGAAGATTACGGCAAAATGCCGGTCATCAGCAAAATGGTCAGTTATCCCGAACTTGAAGAATTCAATACCGGCTGCATCGACATGGGCAATGTTGGCAACAAACCACTTCCTGAAGAATATTACGAAGTGGATGAATTCCGCTTCACTGATGCCTACTACGATTTTATGCATCATATTCTCGGCGACCGCACATTTCTCGACTTCAAATACAACTTCCCGGTTGTCATTCCTGAATAATGAAAAATATTTTCTGGATTCTATTATTTCCTGTCGCGTTGCAGGCTCAGATATTGTCAGTCAGCACCGACAGTTTGATGAAGCATGTGAATTATTTTGCTTCTCCCGCACTGAATGGTCGTTTGCCGGGCACTCTTGGTTATATTGAAACCATTCAGTATTCAGAAAACTATTTTGAAAAGCATGGATTGAAGCAGGTTTTGAATGATTCATGGCAGCAGTATATTCCGATTGAAACAAATGTGATTGATTCCGCCCGCGTGCTGATTGAGACAGGGCGCGATATGCTGGAGCTGATTCCGGGAGTTGATTTTTCAGTCCGCGGTTATTCCGGCATCGGCGATGTGACTGCTCCGGTTGTATTTTGTGGCTATGGGCTCGATTCTGATACTTATTCCGATTATAAGGACATCGATGTAAATGGGAAAATTGTCCTGATTTTTAAATCGAACCCACCTTTTCTGAAAAGCACCTTGCCTGAATACTCCATACGGCGGGCTGCTGATGCGGCTTATCAGCATGGTGCTGTAGCTGTCATTTTCGTATCGCAACCAAATCAGCAACATCCGCAGGAACCCATCGGCAGCATGATGCATGGTCCTGGTGCGATGCACGCGGATTTGCCTCAAATCCAGATTTCGGTCGAAAAAGCTGACTTGCTTATGTCTGGCTCAGGCTTTACGCTGTCGCAGTTGCAATCTTCGATTGATTCTTTGAAAAAGCCATCCAGTGTGGCTTGCAGTAAACAGGCATCGGTTTATGTGAAAGCAAAGTACAATGCAAACGGGAATACAACCAACATAATTGCAATGTTGCCTGGCACCGATCCTGTGTTGAAAAATGAGTACATCATTCTGGGCGGACATTTCGATCATGTTGGTGCCATCGGTAATTCCGTGTTTTATCCGGGTGCCAACGACAATGCTTCGGGCAGTGCGGCAGTGCTGGAACTTGCACGGATATTTGCTGCTGACAGCGGCAAGTTGAAAAGGGCAGTCATTTTTGTCCTCTTCGGCAGCGAAGAGAAAGGGCTCGATGGCTCAACATATTTTGTAAATCATTTGCCGGTGCCGAAAGAAAAGATTGTCGCTGTTTTCAACATGGACTGCATTGGATGCGGCGATTCGCTGATGGCAGGCAATGGAAAAAGCTGCCCTGATCTCTGGAACACTGCAATTGAAATTGCACAGCAGAACAAATGGCCGGTTTCGCAACGCACCTGGGAAGGCGGTGGCGCAGACCTCAAACCGTTTTACGAAGCCGGTATTCCTGGATTGTATTTTGTAAACACCAACGCTCATCAGCAATTGCACCTGCCGTCCGACACTCCAGAAATCATTATTCAGCCCCAGTTTACGCGAATGGTGATGTGGGTTGAGGCGGTGACGAGGAAGCTGGCGATGTAATAAATCCTCCAAAGGGTTTCAAACCCTTCGAGGGTTTTAATG
>CAZJOL010000134.1:0-7529 GCA_964547605.1 uncultured Bacteroidaceae bacterium
CATTGCCATGATGACTCATGATCTGGCCATCGCGGCCATTCTGAATTTCGGCACTGAAGAACAAAAGCAGAAGTATCTGCCACAGCTGATTTCCGGCGAAAAAGTCGGAGGACTTTCTGTTACTGAACCTACTGGTGGATCCGATTTTGGTAATCAGAATACAACCATCGAAAAGACAGAAGAAGGTTATGTAATCAATGGCCGGAAATGTTTTATAACAAACTCACATTGTGCTGTAATCAATGTGATAACAGGAACCAGTGGCGTCAATGAAAAAGGTCGAAAATTAATCAGCGCAGTAATTGTTCCTGAAGGAACTCCGGGTTGGTCTGCAGGTCGCAAAGAGCACAAACTCGGTCTGCGCGGCTCTGTCACCGGCGATGTCATCTGCAGCGATGTGAAAGTGACTGCTGACTGCATGATCGGCAAAGAAGGCGACGGCAGTAAAATTGCCATGCACACCATCGGTCATTTCGGCCGCTCGGGTATGGCTGCCATTGCGCTCGGCGTGATTCGTGGCTGCTGCGAGGAAGGTGTTAGTTTCGCAAAAAACAGAATTACATACGGAAAGCCATTATCCGCACTGCCGGCCATTCAGCTGATCATCGCCGATAATCAGGTTGACTATGAAGCCAGTCAGGCCATGTTGTACAATGCCACTTCAATTTACGACACTGGTACCCAGTGCGCACCTGAGGTTGCTGCAGCAAAATTGTTCATTTCCAGAAATGCTATTAAATGTGCCGAACGCACCATTGATCTGATGGGCGGATACGGCGTGATCAACGAATATCCTGTCGGTCGCTTCCTGCGCGATGCTATGGCCATCATTCCTTCAGGCGGCACATCTCAGATAATGGGAATCATTGTAGCCGGAAATCAACTTCGTTAACCCGTTAAATCAGCAATCAGGCATTATGGCGTTGAATATTGCAGTATGTGTTAAGGCAGTACCTGATTCAAAGTACTACGATAAAATTACTATTGATCCCGCAACACGAATGATGGTGCGCGAAGGCATTCCTACCGTTATCAGCGATCTCGACAAGCATGCTCTGGAAGCTGCACTGGATCTGCGGGACAAAAATCAGGGAAAGGTTTCGGTTTTCTCCATGGCGCCCGAAAGCGCACGAAATAACATTCTTGAAGCACTCGCCATGGGCGCCGACGAAGGTTTTCTGCTGAGCGACCGTGCATTTGCAGGTGCCGACACTCTGGCGACATCCTATACACTGGCCGCTGCCATTCAGGCAAAAGGGCCTTTCGATATTGTCATCACCGGCAACGAAAGCGACGATGGCAGCACCGGACAGGTGTCGGCCCAGTTAGGCGAATGGCTTGGGTTTCCTCATGTTATGAATATTGCTTCGCTTAGTTTTGAAAGTGATGCATTACTGGTTCGTGCACTGTACGAAGAAGGATCGATTGATTACAAAGTGGCTCTGCCGGCCGTTCTTGGTGTAACACGCAAATTGAATAAACCTCGCTTGACCAACATCATGGGCATGCTCAAGGCAAAGTCAAAGCCTCTCACGGTGCTGCATTACGGCGATTTTCCAACAGATGATAAATACCTCGGACTGAAAGGATCTCCTACACAGCCCGGTGATATTTATGCACCCAAAATGAGCAGAAAAACAGTGGAACTCAGCGGTACACCCGAAGAAATTGCCGACAGAATTGTGCAGGAATTATGCAAGGCAGGAGTGAGACATTGATTGATATGGAACAAATGAACATCAGCGAATACAAACATATTCTCGTTTACGCCGAAGTCAGGGATGATAAGGTCTCCGGCATTTCGCTCGAGCTGCTGGGCGAAGCCACACGTCTGGCGGCCTTTCTGGGCAACAATACTGAAGTGTGGGCAGCATTGCTTGGAAATGATCAGGAAAAATATGCTACCGAATTATTTCGCTATGGTGCGCAAAAAGTAATTGTGTGTAATCATGCATCACTCAATGAGTACAGAAGCGATCTGTACGGCGAAGCACTGACGCAGCTCATCAATAATTACAAACCAGAAACTGTTCTCATTGGCGCCACCTATGCGGGTTCCGAGCTTGCACCAACCGTTGCGGCAAAGCTCAAAACGGGGCTGGCAGCGCATTGCAACGAACTCCGCATTGATGAAAACAAGCAGTTTATTCAGGTAGTCCCCGCTTTTGGCGGAAAAGTGCTGGGCGACATTCTGACACCCGGTCACCGGCCGCAGATGGCCACCATCAAAAGTGGCATCATGCAGAAAAACGAGCCGTGTGAAAGAACCGGAGTTGTTGAAAAGTTTGACTGCGACCTGACTTCCGTGGGCGACAAAATTCAGGTGCTGGCTGTAAACAAGGAACAATCGACCCGACGGCCACTCAATGAATCGGAGATAATTATTGGTGGCGGCTTTGGTGTTGGCAGCAAGGAAAAGTGGGCACAGCTTGAAGAGCTGGCATCGCTGCTGGGTGGCGCCACCGGCTGCACCCGTCCTGCACTTGACGAAGGATGGACACAGGGTGAGCACACCATGATCGGAACCAGTGGCGTAGCAGTTAAACCCAAAGTGTACATCAATTTCGGGATTTCAGGAGCTGCCCATCACACCTGTGGAATAAAAGATGCAGGGCTGATTATCAGCGTAAACAAAGATGCCTGCGCCCCGATTTTTGAAGTTTCTGATTTTAAAATTGTGAGCGAATGGGAGAAAATTGTACCGGCACTGATTGAAAAATTGAAATAAAACTGCTCCTTTTCCGCTATTTGAATATTCTTTCTTTTTGATGAAAATAAAATCTACATCAAAATATCATTTTCTCACATGGATGCATCGTTTTGCAGCATTCATGCTGCTGGTTGTGCTTTTCCCTGAATACAACCATGCACAGAATATCCGCGGTGAATTTATAGGCGGGTTTAATCTTGCGCAGGTGGATGGCGATGAAGTGGTCGGCTATCGTAAGATCGGCTTTAATGGCGGTGTTGGTGCGGCCCTGCCCCTTGGAAAAAACTGGTTCGTTTCGGTTGAAACATTGTTCAATCAGAAAGGGGCGTACAAAAAATATCCTCAAAACAGCACCAATCTCAATCTACCCTATTACAACCTGCGCCTGAACTACGCAGAAATACCGCTGCTTATTCACTTCAACGACAGGGACCAGATTACTGCAGGCTTGGGTGTATCCTATGGAAGGCTTGTATCCATGCGGGAAACCGAACATGGATCTCTGATTGACTGGCCAACCAGCACCGGGCCCTATAAATCAGAGGATTTCGATATTCTTGTTGATTTCCGCTTCCGCGTTTTTTGGAAATTGCATTTCAATTTCCGGTATGCTTACTCAATATCAAAAATAAGAACCCGCTATTACGATAATGGTGTCAACACCTGGACCCGTGAACAGTATAATAACATGCTCAGTTTCCGTCTTATTTTTGTTTTCAACGAGAAATTGAAATAGCATTATTCGTTAAATATAGTTTATTTTCTGAATAAATTTACAAATTTATTCGACAGATTAAGCCATAATACAATTCCAAGCGATTTTTTTTGTCTTTATATAAAAAAGATTGTATATTTGCAGTCAAATGTTAAACCAAAACCCAAATCAATCATGAAAAAAGCACTATTCTTTGTGTTGAGTGCAGTGATTTCAATGGCAGTCATTGCACAAGAAAGAGCTGCTGTAAACGCATCATTGAAAAATGTTGCTGTTACAAAAAGCCTGAAGATTACAGACGATGTCCTTCCTTCACAAACAAATCCTACTGAAATTGTTCAAGCAGGAAAGTCAATGTATTTCGGTGAAATTGGAAAAACCGAATATGACCTTATGACTAACGCTTCAACAGATCAAAGAATTCATTTGTATGCTGATGGAACAATCGGCGTTACTTTTACTTATGGAACTGGTGCGAATTTCCCTGATCGTGGAACAGGGTATGTCTATTTCGATGGTACAAGCTGGAGCGCAATCCCAACAGATAGAATTGAAGGAACCACAAGAACAGGTTGGCCTTCATATTCAGCTCTTGGAGCAAACGGAGAAGTAGTTGTAGCTCACGATGGAACAAATGGCGTATTAGTCATGAATAAACGTGACACAAAAGGAACCGGGAGTTGGGTAAGCTCCACTCTGGCATCTCCTTCAGGAGTAGCTGCTACATGGCCCAGAATCTGCACAGATGGAAACACCATTCACGTAATTGCCGGTGATCAGGAATCTACCCTCGCTGGTCAGCTTAATCCTTTCATGTACTATCGTTCGCTCGATGGCGGAACAACATGGGATAAAAACGGTATTCAGCTCCCAGGTTTGACCGGTACCGAATATCCTCAGGGATTTGGTGGTGATGTTTATACATGGGCAGAACCCAAAGGCGACACCATCGCATTTGTGATTGGTGACAACTGGACAGACCTTATTCTTATGAAATCACTGGATGCTGGTGAAACCTGGACAAAAACAAATATTTTCACACACCCTTATCCAAACTGGACTGATGCTGTTCTGACTCCAGACACTCCTTATGTTGCTGACGGTGCTTGTGCAATTGCTCTCGATGAAAATGGAAAAGCACATGTGGCTTTTGGTCTTATGCGCGTTCTCAATGAAACCGCTGGTGATGATCAATCAAGTTGGTTCCCGCTCGTAGATGGTCTTGCATACTGGGAAGAAGGCGACCCGACATTCACCAGTCTTGACCCGGAGGATGTTGATGCTGCCGGAAAACTCATCGGCTGGACTCTCGACCTCGATGCCAGTGGTACCCTTTGGGATGACCTGACTGATGTAGAAACCCAGGTTGCTTCTTATTATGTTTCTCCGACCTCCATGCCTCAGCTTTCATTTGATGAAAACGGAACACTGTATTGCGTTTTCAAAATGCTGAGTGATACTATGCATCAGGGTGCCGGTGATGACCAGTACTTCTCAAGAATTTATGCAAGAAAATTACCTGCCGGCTCAACAACCTGGAGTGATTTCTCATGCTTAACCGGTGGTATTGATTTCGACCTGTCAGAATGCGTATTCCCAGCTATGGCTAAAAACGTTGATGGTAAACTTCATATGTGGTTCATGATGGATGCTGAACCTGGATTATCAGTCCGTGGTGATGCAGATGCACAAACTTCAAACAACATAATCTATATGAATGTTGATACAGCCGATATCGGAAGCGCTTCCGCATCTGTTGAAACCATGTTCCTCAATGAAGTAATGGATATTTATCCGAATCCTGCTTCAGATAATCTGAGCATTTCGTTCAATACCAATATGAGTTCTGATTATGTTGTTAGCATTATCACCGTTCTTGGAGATGTTGTAAGTTCTTACAATGTGAATTCAAATGGTTTTGATGTTAAGACTATTAATATCAGCGACCTTCCTGCCGGAATCTATATGGTTCAGGTTTCGAATGAAAAAGGTTCAACAACCAAAAAACTAATCAAGAACTAATCATTCCTGATCAATACAAAAAAAGCTGTCCGCATTGCGGGCAGCTTTTTTTTTGTCAATCGATACAAAAGTTATTCGAAGTTTATCAACTTCGAACAACTTTTTAAACCCGCTGAAAACGGATTTCACGGTCTTCACGACCTTCCAGCATGGCTTTCAGTTTCGCGATCAGACCTTTGTCGGCTCCTTCTTCTTCCATGAATTCAACATCGGAAATATGCAGATAATAATCCACATCGCCGATTGATTCTTCTTCAAGCGCTTCTTCAAGTGCTGAAAATTCTTCGTCCGTTAGATCAACAATAAACTGATCGGACTCGAGATCAAATATTTTTATCATTATTGTAGTGTTTGGGTAACAAACATAAAAATATTTTCAATACAAACTACATTTCAATGTATTTTTGTATTACCATGAAGAATTTATCGAGACCATTTTCAGTCCTGATACCTGCAGCTGGCTATAGCGGACGGATGGGCATGCCGAAACTGCTTCTTCCTTTCGAAGGTCATACTTTTTGTGAAGAAATAGTTGAACGGTATTATCAGGCCGGAGCTGAAAAAATCGTTTTCGTAATCAATCAGCAGCTTGTAGCTGACTGCGAAATTCTTCATCAGCGTCTGCTAAAGTCACCAAAATTTGTAGTCAATGACAATCCGGCACTGGGCCGCTACCGCTCGGTAAAGATAGGTCTCACCTGCATTTCCCGAAATATTCCCTGCTTCCTGCAGAATTCCGACAATCCTTTTATAAATCATAAAGTATTATCCGACCTTCTGAAAGAAACAAAGCCGGATCATACGGTCATTCCGTTCTTTGAAAAGCAACCCGGTCATCCTGTCCTGATCGGAGAAAACATAATCGGAAGTCTTATTGACTGTTCAAATCCGGATGCCAATCTGCGCACCGAACTTGAGAAATATAAAATTAAACCGGTTGCCGTCTCTGCACCGGAAATACTGCTGAACATAAACACCCCCGAAGATTACCTGCGCGTTTTCGGAAAACCATTGTGAGAAAAATGAAAACTCTGAATGTTCTTTACCCGCTAATAATTGTTGCGTTATTGTCCGTAATTTCCTGTAACAGCCAGGAGTGCCGTTTCTGTGATGAAAAACAGCAAGGCGCCGTTTATCAGAACATCCGGTGCGAAGCCGACACTTCGGTTTTCTACAACATCTATGTGCCTGCCGGTACAGGCAACAAACGATTGCCTGTTCTGATTCTGTTCGATGCACACGGAAACACTGCTCCTGCTTTGAAGCAATACACGGGATTGGCCGACAAATATGGCGTAGTGCTCGCCGGCTTCAATGCATCGGAAAACAATATTCCGTTTGAAAACATATGGAAGGCTTTCAAGCCATGGATTCATGAGCTTTTTCGTAAGGCACCGGTTGACACTACCAATGTTTTCATTGCCGGTTTTTCAGGAGGTGCCAGGGTTGCAACACTCATCGAAAACAGGATGAATGGAATTGCTGCCACGGCACTCTGTGGCGCAGGTCCTGCTGATATAAATTCTTGGGCCGGCAAAACCGCTCCGGTAATGATGTTTGCAGGCACCGGCGATTTCAATTACATCGAAATAAACAGCATTTATGCAAATCCGGAAATCAAACGACCGCGTACTTTGCGGATTTTCCCGGGCACACACGGATGGCCTCCCGCCGAAGCTTTTGAGGACTTTTTTGTTTTGATGAAGCGATTTTCAGATCCGGATTTTACTGCTGATGTAAAGTATTTCATTGACCGTTCAGAAAATATTCTTCAGAATGGTCGTCCCGACATTGCTTTCTACTCGGCTTCCAGTGCCATTTTTGCAATGGGAGATGAAAATTCTGCTGCACTGAAAAATTTCGCAGACAGCCTTGGAAAGAATTTTCCGGCTGACTTTTCAAAGGAAATGAATCGTTGCATCAATCAGGAATCAATTCTTCAGAAGCGCATCAATTCAATGTTTCAGAATGCTGATACTGTAAAATATTTTGCGCTTGTCGATTCTCTTAATAATCAAATTCTTCTTGACTCGGTTTCACTGAGTGCCGATGTGATGCGTCGTGCAAAGGCCTGGTGCGGAA
>CAZJOL010000135.1:0-7433 GCA_964547605.1 uncultured Bacteroidaceae bacterium
TGCCAGATGAATGTGGCCGACAGCGAAGTCGTGGCATCCATTCTCAAAGATGAAGGATATGAAATATGTGATGCTGCCGATGCCGCCGACCTGATACTGGTGAATACCTGCAGCATTCGCGACAATGCCGAAAAGAAAGTCCTTGCTCGCGGACGTCAGTTGCAGTCGCTTAAAAAGAAAAATCCGAAGCTCCGGGTCGGAATAATAGGCTGTATGGCCGAACGACTTAGCGAAACATTGTTTGAAAAACTGGCTGGTATTGATTTACTGGCCGGCCCCGACAGTTATAAAAAATTGCCCGAGCTGCTGAAAGAAGTTGAGTCGCACAAAAAAGCGTCGGATGTGATTCTGAGTACAACGGAAACCTACGAAGACATTGACCCCGAACACTACCAGACCGGAGACATTACTGCATTTGTTTCAATCATGAGAGGCTGCAATAATTTCTGCAGCTATTGTGTGGTTCCTTACACTCGGGGTCGCGAGCGCAGCCGGCCTGTCAGTTCAATTCTGCAGGAAATAGAAATGCTTCAAAAAAAGAATTTTCATGAAGTAACCCTGCTCGGTCAGAATGTAAATTCCTACAACATCGAAGAAGGAAAATCAACATACAACTTCCCCGCCCTGCTTGACCACATTGCAGGCGAATTTCCACACCTGCGTATCCGTTTTGCCACTAGCCATCCGAAGGACCTTTCTGAAGATCTGGCGAAAGTGATGGCCAGACACAACAACATCTGCAAATCGATTCACCTGCCCGTGCAATCGGGATCCGATGCGGTTCTTCAGCGTATGAACCGGAAATACACGGCAGCGGATTATCTAAAAAAAATTGAATTGCTGCGGAAACATATGCCCGATATTACTATCAGCACCGACGTTATAGCCGGATTTTGCGGCGAGACTGAAGAAGACCATCAGGCAACCCTGGACATGATGAAAAAAGCGGATTATTACTATGCCTTCATGTTCAAGTACAGCCGACGCGATGGGACTGCTGCTGCGAAAATGCAGGACGATGTTCCCGAAAAAATCAAATCGGAAAGACTCACTGAAATCATTAAGTTGCAGCAGGAACTTTCGCTGCAGCATAATCAGTGCGATATTGGAAAAACATTTGAAGTGCTGGTTGAAGGATTTTCCAAACGCTCAAAAAAACAAATGTTCGGTCGCACCGGACAAAATAAAGTTGTTGTATTTGATGCTGAAAATCTGATTCCAGGCACGTTCGTTAAAACAATAATTACTGATTGTTCAACGGCGACGCTGAAAGGAAACATCATTGCAGAATAAGTTTCTATGCGGTTTTAATGCAAGTTGTTTGAAGAAAATTACAACTTTGAATCAACATAGGCGGCCAACTTTGAAAGCATATTTACATAACTACCGAATTCATTGTCGTACCAACCAAAAATTTTGGCATGTGTTACCGGCAAATTAATATCGGTTGCATTCTTCATCCCGTAGCTCTCAAACATCGATGCAGGCAGATTTACAAAGCCAGTTCGAGTGTGAGTTTCACATCCTTCAATAACGGTAGCCGCTCTGAAGCCCATCAAATCGGCAGAAACATTCTGGCGCTCGCTAAAAACGAGCAGGTCTTTCTGCGCACCAGCGGCAGCAGTTCTGTAAATATTATTCAGGTAATTGCGATTGATAAGAGGATTGCCACTTTCATCGAGTCCTGAATTGAACGTAATATTGAGCGTAATAAGTGAAACAGTGGTAGTAGGAATTCGAACAGAATCGGCCATAAAGCCAATTTTCTGAATTTCCGGTAGTATGGACTCAAGCGCTTTGGCGGCACCTGTAGTGGACAAAATAATATTATTAAATACCGAACGGCTTTTGCGCAAATCGCTGGCGGCTGCTTTTGGAACAGCATCAAGCACCGATTGAGTATTGGTTGCTGAATGTACGGTTGACATAGACGCCGTCAGAATTTTTGATGTTTCAGCATCTTCGAGCAAAGGTTTTATCATGTGCGAAAGACCTGTTGTAGTGCAGCTTGCAGCAGAAATAACATTGTGCAGCGACGGATTATACTGCAAATGATTAACACCATAAACCATCATTAAAGCATCTTCGGGCATGCGTGCGGCTTTGTCTTTAATTTTGAAAGGTGCGCTGGCAATCACTTTGCGGGCGCCCCCAATTAAATGTCCGCGAAGACTGCCTTTTGGGGCATCGGGTGCCGCAGCCGGATCTAGAAATTGTCCGGTACAATCAATGACCAGTTGCACCCCTTCTTCGCGCCACGGAATTCCCGACGGATTACGCTCGCTGCGTAGAATTTTTACCGGCATGCCGTCAATTTCAAACAATAGTTTTTCAGCATCAATCACCTTCGAAATAGGTCCACCGCCCTTTACACCATTCAAAAATTTACTGAGTTGACCGTATGTGGTATCGGTTTCAAGTACCTGAAGTAAATCATCAGTCGATTTTCCCACTTCGCGGCCAACATTGACAACAATTCCATCAAAATCTTTTGTTGAAAGTTGATTCCACAGCGTGAGCTTCCCGATTCGTCCAAGACTGTTGATCCCTAACAGCCGCTTACTTTTCAAATTGATTTCCATGTTTATATGTTTTTAAAACGACACTTTTAATTCTTGTTTTGCAAATTTTCGTTTTCGAAAGCACTGAGTGCAAAATTACCTTTATAAACGCACCCAATAATTCCGTCAATAGCCAATTTTTCGCCCACCCGGATAATTGTTTCGCCCATTTTGAAATATTTTTCCTTGTCATTAACTGAAAGACTGGCCACATTGACGACGCAAATTTTTCCGAGTCTGACAGCAGTTACCGCAGCATGAGAGGTGGCTCCACCACGCGCTGTCACCAAACCATCCGATTCGAATATCAACCCGATATCTTCCGGAACAGTGTCGGGCCGAACCAAAATAAGTTTCTGATCCGGAAATTTTTCTTTCAATTGTTTGATATCATCTTCATCAAAAACAGCTATTCCATTCATAGCACCACCGCCAATTCCAATGCCGCGTCCCAACAAATTTTCATCAGCAACAGGTTCAATAAAAGCAATGGGTTTCGATTGTATGGTTAAATCCTGATCACGGGTTTGAAGGATATAAAGATCTTCGGGATTTTGAGATTCGAAAGTAAATTCAATTTCCTGATGACTAAATCCGTGCTTCTCGATCATTTCAGACGATAAACTTAATAATCGTTGATATATTTCAGGAAACAGATTTTGAAGCGATTGTTCCGGATTTTTATCATTGGGCTGCTTAGATGAGAGTGCGCGCGGGTTTACAAGACCACCTACAATATCTTCGCCCTGGCTCACCAATGAATAATCGCCAAACAAGAAAATACCTGGCTTTGTCACATGTGGCGCATGGGTAAACAAAACACCAGTTCCTGAAGTATAGTTGAGATTTCCCAACACCATTTTCTGAACAATGACGGCAGTTCCCCACTCATCGGCAATTTGCAGAATTTTTCTATAGACAACTGCCTTAGGCGACGACCAGGAGCTAAAAACATTCAGAATTGTTTGCTTCAACTGTTTTATTGGATCATCTTCAATGTAAACATTATTTTGAGAAATAACATCTTTATATTTCAAGGCTAATTCACGCATCTGAGATGGGATGAACTGAACTTTCTGCCTCACATTGTATTTCGTTTTAAAGTCGATCATGATTTGATCGAAAACATCGCGATCTATACCGTTCGACATGCCCCAGGTTTGCAGAAATCGTCGATAGCAATCCCACGAAGTCCATGCATAATTGTCCTGCCTACTAAGCCCTTCGGCAATTTCTTCATTGATGCCTACATTCAAAAAAGTATTCATCGCGCCGGGCATAGAAATAGCTGTCCCTGATCGAACCGAAAGCAGCAACGGATTGGTTTTACTACCAAATTTCTTTCCTGTAATTTTTTCAAGCTTGCGCACATGCTGCAGTATCAGATTATCTACCGCAGTTGTGAGTGCTTCATGCTGGAGAATTGTTTCCTTTCTTCTGAAAACTTCGGTGGTTATTACAAATCCGGGCGGCACGGGAAAATCAAGCAGATATAATGTCTTCAGAAAATAAGCTTTTGACCCAAGAAAAACCTGATTGTCCATGGCCGGCGTGCGCGCGTAAAACGGGCTCAGCATCATATCCGTATTGAGCGACATAATATCGCGGATCATCTGTGGCGGATTATTGTCGGCCAGTTTATGCATGGCATCCCTGACTTCTGCAACAAAACCATCGAGGCTCTGAAGCAAAAATGCAGATGACAGCAAACTACGGTAAAATTCCTCTGATTTAGCATGAATAAACTGCATGCGCTTTGCCTCGTTCAGCTCTTTGACTTCAAAAATCTGTGGAATTATTATTTTAAGGGGCTCATCGTATGGTCTGAAAAAATATTTTGTAATGATTTCCTTTATGCTTTCACTCATAAATCTGAACAGATTCATATGCTGCTGCAAACTGAAACTCTGCGACTGCAAACTGAAAGTGAACATTTTCAGGTTTAAATCAAATCCCTTGATCGAAATGCCGTCGAGCTTAATTCCCTGTCGGTATAACTCCAGAATTCTGGCAATTTTGTGAAGGGAATTGGCTGTGATGACATTCAGATTCAATTCCTGGCGCAATTCTTCAGTAAGTTCAGCTGCAAGCCGTTCCAATTTGAAAATCAATCCAAGTGATTCGAAACGACGTTCGTGATACTCTCCATACATTGATGGGATACCGAATGCAACATGTCGTTTGTAATAAATATTTTCCCATCCTTCCGATTTTTTTTCACTCAGAATGATGCCGTTCAGCAGCTCCATGAATTTGTAAATCTGCTTAACAGCCTGTTCTTTGCGACCAGTCTGCAGGTACTCTTCGAGCAAATCAATATCTGTTGATGAAAGAAAATTAAAACGTCGAAGATACTTACAGATATCAACTGTATTGAAAGAGTATTTTTCTTCAAGAATGAAATTCAGTCGGCTGATTAATTTAAGTCGCTTCTTTTCATTCGGCGGAAAATCGCCGCTACCATCGATCCACTGCGACAACACATCCGGATCTTCGTAAATCAGATTGTACGGTTCGATGTTGTGCTGCTGCGAGATTTCCATTATCATTTCATGAAGATGGCTCACAAACGGGCCATCGGGCTCAATCGCAAGAAATACATCTTCCGGAAGAAATTCTCTGAGTAGTAATTTATCCTTGTGAATCCAGAAGCGGAAAATATTTACTGTCAGGTCAATATGGGTGTTGTTGCTTTCAATGTGAATCTGCTTTCTCAAAAAATGAATCAGTCGATCCTGCCGGTGACTGATTTCATCCATCTGAGTTGTGACATCACGCAGGTCGCCTTCCGCGCCAATTTCATTAAAATAAACCGGAAATATTCTACACAACTGTTTAGATAGTTTAAACGTACTTTGAATATCTGAATTCAACAATTTTGAAACATCTTTCTGAAACAGATCGGTGTCAAAAATAAAAATCCCTCCGAGCTTAAGATTGGCTGTCAGACCGGCCAGCAGTGTCTGATATTTTTCAGGAGCCGATTCAAACAATTCAAGCCAAACCCTGATGTTTTTTACATGATATGGATTAATGTTCATACGCCACTCCGAAGTCATGTACTGTCCACCAGGCTGAATAAAGCCAAGTTCAAGACATTGGCGCTGAAAAGCCCTTAGCAACTTTGGATTCTCAATCGTTGACAGCTTGAGCCCAATAGTTTTGAGACAATCAAGCACCGTTGATGGATTATTATCCATGATTTCATTGAACAATGCAAAAACCTCAGATAAAAAAGGCAATACTTTTTCCTCATCAGGATTGTCGAAAATATTGCGTAACACCACATTTAGGTCAACTAACAGGAAATGGCTCAGATGGCTCATTCCAGGCACGCTTAGCAAATAAACTATATACTGAAACCGATCCTGAGGCGTTTCAAGTTTATCAGCCAGTTTGCGAAAATGATTGGCAAAATCAGAATACAATGGAACGTTTTCCGAAAGTTCCTGAACAGATTTTGATTTTTCTATTAGTACATGATATTCCGCAACGGCATGATCGCCCCACTCGCTCAAAACATCAACACTTGCCTCTGAAAACGAGATCTGACGCGTCAAAAGCCATTTATGAAATTTCATAGATGAATGCCAGAAATCCAGATTACAGCTTGAGATTTTTTTAAGAAAATCAAAATACAAATTATCAATTCCATCAATGTCAGACAATACATTCCACTTTTGTCTGATGTAAACTGAATTTACTAAAACCACATTTGTTTTAATGGTCAGCAACTGATCGAGATTCTCAACAGACTCAATAAGCAGCTTTGGGTATGGAGTATTGAGACCTGCCATGTTTGCACAAAAATCAATTCGAATCTGTATCAGCTGTTCAAGAATAGCATCAGGAACTGATTTTAAAGTTAGTTCATAAATGATGGAACTAATTATTTTAAGCGCTCTTTCAGCATCCTCACTGGATGAATAAAGCCAGAAATCGCCTAAAGCAATTTTTCGAAGTTCCTTGCTTAAATGCTCATAATTTGAATAACGATGATGAAACTCATCAAAAAACTCAACGGTATATTTATTTATTCCCCAGTGCTTTTCACTCAACGATAGAAGCCATTTATGATCGTCAGGCAACTCGACATGCTCCTGCTTTGTTTGATCCAGATTGACTTCCAGCGCCTTGGAATAAAATTGCTTTTCCATAGTTACAAGAATTGAAGATGCTTACAACAAGTTTTATATGAAAACAAAATATACATTATGCAGAAATATTGGAGGACATTAAAGCAATCAGATCAACCACGCGGTTTGAATAGCCAAATTCATTGTCGTACCACGAAAGCAATTGAACTGTATTTCCGTTCAGTACTTTTGTTCCCAGCGAATCAAACACACAGGAATGCGGGTTCCCGATAATATCGCTCGAAACAACCGGATCTTCGCAATAGCTGACAATCCCTTTCATATTGGTATTGCAGCTGTGTTTCACAGCGAGATTAAATTCGGTGATGGTAACAAAATTATTCAATCGAATCACCAGCTCGGTAAGCGCTCCGTCAGGCACAGGCACACGTGTAGCAATGCCACTGAAACGATCACCAAGTTCGGGCAAGACTTCCAGCACGCATTTGATGGCGGTGGACGAAGTCGGAATAATGTTTACACCCGCATTGCGGCCCCGGCGCATGTCTTTGTGCGGCGAATCAATCAGCTGCTGATTGTTGGTATATGGATGAACCGTGTTCATAAATGCCGTTTCGATGCCGAACTCATCGTTGATTATTTTCAGCAATGGTGCTGCACAATTGGCCGTGCAAGAGGCATTCGATACAATGATATCGCTGTCGGTAAGCGTATTTTCATTTGCCCCGATAATGATGGTTTTATCAACCGGTGAAACAGCCGGACAAGTTAGAAT
>CAZJOL010000136.1:0-7411 GCA_964547605.1 uncultured Bacteroidaceae bacterium
CCGCCGCTGTCACATTGAGCCCTGCCTGCTGTCACACTGAGCGGAGTCGAAGTGTCAACAGCAGGATAAACTCCGTCGAAGCACGAACAGCGGGGCAAACTCCGTCGAAGTGTCGGCAGCGAAATTCAACAATAGAAAAGTCTGCATTATAGGATGAGATCCCGGCTTCCACCGGCAGAGTTTGTAGATAAGCCGAGGCCGGGAACTCAATTCGACTTCTTTTGTGGATTTTTCGAGCCAAATCAAAGCATTTACAATCCCGCATCATTTTCACATGAATATCCAACAAAAGTATTTTCGTAATACTCAAAACCAGCGCTGCGTGCGGATTTGAAGTGATAAGATGAACTCCCGGGTTTTGTTATTATCGAGATGGGCGTTTTGAATTTGTTGCGGATGGGGCAGGGTACAGTGCAATTTTGATTATAAACTCTATTTGCATATTTTTAAATCTTTTTCCACCAAATCAGCTATTTTTTCATTACAATAAAACAGAATATTGCCAAAAGTGTGTATACTAATTCCGGTACATTTCATTTCTACACCATAATTGTCTTTTCTTAGCCAGAAATAATATGAAATACCGGATCGACATACAAAAGTCAGACTAACTGTCCATTCAGTCATAGGGTGATTTAAAAATTTATGATCCATTTTAATTAAATTCTTCCTGTATTGGTCAATTTTTTCCATATCAAAAATAGTGACTTCAGCAAGTTTAAATTTTCTTGAATTTGGAATATTTTCATCAGTAATAATAAGTTTAGTTAACTCATTTCTATTTAACGACATGAATTCCTGATATTCTTTTTTTACAGGAAGTGATTTTAGCCAAAAAATCATTGAAAGTGCGAAAACAATAAATAGCAGAGTGTTAATTATCCAAAATCGTATCTTTTTCTGTTTTCGGCGGAATGGCTTCCATAATCGAAAAACTGGCACGTTGCTATCGATACTGTTGATTAACAAAAACAGCAGCAACAACAGGACTATAATTTCAATCGGAACTACCATTCAAACAGTTTTATTGAATATGTTCTTGAAGTAAAATTCCATAACCATTACAATTGTAAATTCCAACACCAACGCCAACACCTCCTCCACCCTGTGTTACGCCAAAAGACAAACAATAGTTTTTCCTTGCCAAAAGGATAATGCAAAGAAATCCACAATCGCCTCCTATTTTGATATTCTTGTTTAAACATTTCAAATTTCAAATAGTGATGGGAGTTTTTCGTGCATTATTCACCATCCATTTTCATTACATCGGCGGCAACGACAAAGCCTGCTTTATCTCTCTGAAATCGGGCAGGTATTGCTTTTCGCGTGCGCGCTCCATGTCGTAGATGATTCTTCCGAAGCGCCCGAAAAACGGAAAAGCGATGTTGCGGTATTCGTACGTTTCATCATTCAGAATATCATCGTGGTTGGTGTAAATGGTGGCGGCCAGAAAAAACTCGACGCCTTCGCGGAGGTTGACTACATAGGCCACGTCCGATGCAAAGCCGTAGCTGAGACCCACCACATTGAACACGCGCAGGGCCTCATCGTAGATGGTGTCCTTGTGATCGCCCATCAGAAAATATTTCTTGTAGCTGTCTTCGTATTTGGGCCAGTTGTGATATTCCTCAAACATGGATTCGCGCGGGTACATGGAAAAATACTGCAGCAGAAACATGCGGTCGTGCGGACTCAGGTTCCAGCGTTTCTGCTCATCAACCGCTTCGGGCATTATGAATGAAACCAGCATTTCGAGCGCATCTTCGAGCGGCAGATAATTGTTGTTGCTGAAATCGCGGGGCTGGTCCAGCACTTTTTTCCCATCCCAGAATCCTTTGCCTACCCTGGCATTGACATAAACAGGCAAACGGAATGCAGTCCCGTTTTCAAGTTGCGGCTGGCGCAGCAAAACATTTCCATCATCGTCGTAGAAACAGAAAGGATTGGTGTAGCGGTTTTCGTCATCATCGCATTTGGCAAAGCGTTTCAGAATTACCGGATCGGTGTATCCTTTGCGCCGAAGACCATCATTCAGTTCTTTCTGCCCGACAAATTCAAACAGCCGGTTATAACTCCAGTTGTCCGATACCAGCAAAATCCTGCGGATGAAGTTGGCAATGCAGGGATAGTCCTCGATTCCGGAAGTGTCTGTTTTGAATTCGAACTGACAGGAATGTTCCTTGCCGATACTCAGCCGGGTGTATTTGTCAACGCCTCTGCTTTTGAGCGACTGCAGCTTTTCGAGGGTCAGGAGCAGGGTGGGGAGTTTAACCAGACTGGCCGGATAAAAATATTTGTTGCGGTCAACACCGAGTTTGTGATAGGTCAGATGAGGGACTCCGTTTTTGTCGCGGTCAACCTGCACATAAATCAGCTGCAGCTTGTACCATTCAGGCATCATGTAGATTTCCGGAAACGAATCGCAGTATTGTTCGAAAATGATTTTGCCGGGCAAACACGAAGTGTCCCTTTCCTTTGGCCAGTCCTGCGCATACGCAGAAGCAAACCCAGACAGGCAGAAAATAAAAAGGGAAAGTCTGCAGAACATTATCTGACCCTTAGTTTCTGACCAAGTCTCAGAATCGAATTCTTGTTGATGCCGTTGAGTTTACAAATCTTGTCAACGGTTGTTCCGTATTTGCGTGCAATGGCTGACAATGTATCCCCTTTTTTAACAACGTAATAATTGCCGATGGCAGTTCCGGTGGCTGTTGTACCCTTGTAATCATTCTCATTGGTGGTACTTCCGCCGTATTGCTTGGTGGTGGTTCCGGTTCCAGTGCCGTTTACACCATCAGCAACATAGGCCTTATGCGTTTGTGAAACCTTGAAGTCATTGGCTGTCAGAGTGAGGGTATCCATCTTAAGATCAAGAGAATCGAAGCACATGATTTTGAGCGGGTCAAACGCATGGTCGCGGTAGCGGCATTCGAAATGGAGGTGCGGACCGGACCAGTGTGCGCCTGTGTTTCCGCCTCCACCGATAACCTGACCGGCTTTCACCATCTGTCCTGGCTTCACATACATCTTTGACAGATGTGCGTAATAGGTCTCCAGTCCGTTGAAATGCCGGATAATGATCAGATTGCCATAACCGCCCGTATTGTACTGAGCGTAACGCACTTTGCCATCAAAGGTAGCACGGATGGGTGTCCCGTAATCAAGTCCGATGTCAACTGCCTTGTGAACGCGTCCTGAGCGCCAGCCGAAACCGGATGTGATTCCGCCTAAAAGCGGTGGTGTGAATTTATGCAGACTGTCAACCAGTGCAAATTGCACAGTATCAGGCAGTGGCTTGTCTTCGGGATACATATAAGCAAAGGTGATGTCATTCCAGTATTCCGTAAAAATACGGGCCGTATCGGCAATGGCTTTATCCCGGGCCAGATCTTCCATGGAACTGACATATGACCATACATTGTCGCTGAAGAGTACTATCTGTTTTCCGTTGGCTTCAACAGTGTCAATAACTGTGGTGGTTTGCCATTGCGCGGCCGATGTCAACGACATCAGAACAAGGCCGGAAAATGCAACAAGTCTGGTAATGATCTTTGATTTGCTCATCCGTTATTTTTTTCTTGTAGCTACAAAGATATTGGATTCTTCGTTATAACCAAAACGAAAACTCAGCTTTGCGGCACTTTGCGACCATGATTTTTTAAGATCTTCCTGATAAAAATGTGAAAAAACGGGAATTGGTCGGGTATAAATACCATAATAACCGAAATTCCAGTTTTCTTTGTTAAAAAATCTGAAAGGAACTCCGCTGTCATCCTGAATCAAAAATTTGGAGTGGGTGAGAACGATGTCGCGGATTTTATCATATTTGTCCTCGTGCATGCAGTAACTGCTTGATTTAACGATGGTTGTCATGTCGGTCGGCAGCGATTTCAGGTATTTCTCAGCTTCGGGCATGCTTGCAAAACCGTCGTTGCGGATGCTGACACTGTAATAATAGAGCTTGCTGAGTTTGTTTTCGCCCGGACGCAGGAAGGTGATCTCAACGCCATTGGTGAATTTCTTGCCTACTTTGTCCATGACTTCGGTTTCGCTAAGCACCTGCTTGCCTTCTTTTGAAATGGTGGCCGGCGAAATATTCTGAATATGCAGATTCATACGAGCCATGAAAAACAGCAATACAGGAATGGTTCCTTTGATCTGTTCGTTGTTCATCTGCACTTTCATGCTTTTGGTGATGAAGAAACTCAGATTCAGATTGTCTTTGATGGCGTTGTTGAGGGCTGCAAAAAACGAGGGCATCGAATTGTCGATTTTGGTGATGTCAGGAATGATGCCCACCGGTTCCAGTGCAACCATGTAATAATTTTCCGCCGTAGGCAGGAAGGTGTACATATACACGAAATCGGGTCCGCTGAAAGGATAAAACACATCCTTCGTTGCTTCATTGATTCCATTCAGCTCCTTGTTGATCCAGGGCTGCATGACGTCCAGTTTGGTTTTCTGGAAATTCGCCCAGCTCTTGTCAATGTCGGTTGCATAGTTTTTCCATTCGGTCTTTTCGGTATATTCCTTCAGCAGACTGCTGTCGCTCACCGGCATTCCGGCTACAAACCGTGCAATGTCGTTGTAATAATTGTTCAGAACGATGGCTTCGGTTTTTGCCACGCTGTCCTTCGATGTGGAGTCGGTGCCGTTTTGTTTGTCCTTGCTGCCACTGCCGCATGAACTCATGAGAATGATGCCAAGCATCAGAATGAAAAGACTTGTCTTCATATTGTTTTTGTTTTATTTGATTGCTTGCTGAAAAAATACAGAATCGCACCGACGGCAATGGTTGCAAGGCCCAGCAACGATTCCACCGGACGCGAATAGATCACAAAAATGGTGATCCAGAGATTGAAAATCAGGAAAATGATGGGTGTTACCGGATAGCCCCAGGTCTTTACAGGCCGCTCTGCATCCGGAAATTTTCTACGATGGACAAAAACTCCGAATACAGCGAAAAACGTAAACAGATTTAATACAAATCCGGTATAGGTAATCAGTGATTCAAAAGTCGATGTGATGATGAGAACGAAGCTGATAACAAACTGAGTGATCAGTGCCACATATGGAATTCCGTTTTTGTTTTTCTTTCCCAGAAAGTTCAGCAGTTTAAAATCTTCGCCCATGACCATGGTGACACGCGGACCTGCAAAAATCATGGAGCTGATGCTGGAAATCAGTAACAGCGAAATGAAGAGTCCCATAAATACCCCAAGCTTATTTCCGAATATGTACATGGCTGCTATGAGCCCGATTTCAGGATTACCGACCATTTCACCCACCGGCGTCGAAATCAGGAATACAAAATTCAGCAGGATATAAAGAATCATTACCGCCACACTTCCGATGATGAGTGATTTGGGCAATTGCTTCACCGGATTTTTCAGGTCGTTGACAAAATAGGCCGAGGCATTCCAGCCGCTGTAGGCATACGATACAAATACCAGTGCCACAGCGAAGGCCGGATTCATAATATCATTGCCGGTATCAGCACTGACAGCGAATGACAGCGGTTGCGTTTCGGGAAGGAAAAACAAACCGGCTCCGATGAAAATAACAATGAAGGTCAATTTCAGAATCGTGAACACATTTTGAAATCCGCCGCCTGTTTTGATGGAATTGCTGTGAACCAGCGTAATCAGAACCAGCACCACAAGCCCTGCTACCATGGGTGTGGCCTGCAGCCAGCCGATTGAATAGGTGTTGGCGAGTTCGGCAATGGCCAGATTGTAATAGGTGCCAAAGGCAATGCAGGCCGCGGCCACAGGTGCTGCAAACCCGATGGTTGCCGATATCCAGCCGGCCAGAAATCCGAGAGACGGGTGATAGATTTTGCTCAGAAAATTATACTCACCACCACTTCGGGGCATGGCTGCACCGAGTTCTCCGTAAACAAAAGACCCGAATAATGCCATGATGCCTCCGATGGCCCACAAAATCAGAATGGCTGCCGGATTTTTTATATCGAAAAGCTGAAAGCCAAGCGAGGTGAATACGCCGGTTCCCACCATGTTGGCTATGACAAAATTGACGGCAGTAAAGAGAGTAAGTTTTTTCAGTTCTTTGTTCATCAGGAGAGGCATTGATTGTATTGTGAGGCAACTTTGAACATTTCGAGATATTCTTTGGGCGATACGGTCAGCAGATAGCGGATCGGATCGACAGGCTTTCCGTCCTTCCAGATTTCATAATGCAGGTGCGGCCCGATTGAAATGCCGGTGCTGCCTACAAATCCGATTACATCGCCTGCACTGACTTTTTGCCCGGGCTTCACTTTCGATTCGAGCAGCTGTGCATAAAGGCTGTAATAGCCATGTCCGTGATAGATATAGACTACGTTTCCGTAACCCGCCAGGTTCTTTGGAACTTCCTGCACGACTCCGTCGCCCGATGCAAGAACTTCTGATCCGGCACGTGCAGCGAGGTCCAACCCATTGTGCTGACGTGCGGTTTTGAAAATCGGATGAATGCGTTTTCCGAAACCGGAAACAAGGGTATAGCTGCCGCTTTTCAATGGCACACGTATCGGGAGCGACTGGATAAATTCATCGTTGTGTTTCAGAAAATAGCCGGCAAAATCAATCCGGATGGCATCCTTGTACGAAATGTTTTCAATTTTGCTGTAACGTGTCTGAACAAGCGTAAGCATGCCGGAAAATTCAGTGCTTTGTGAATTTCCCTCTGATTCCTGCAATAATTGATTGCTGAGAAGCGTTGTGTCCGGCGGATCAGTTTCGAAAATCTCCCGAAAGAGGCGCCGGTCCTGAATTTCGAGATTTCGAAGCAATTCTATGTTTTGCTGATACTGCAGCTCAGCTTTTTCATAAGTCTCCTTAAATACGGCGAGGTCATGTTCCTTTTTCCGTACTTCCTTCGATTTGATGAATGTCGTTCCCAGCAGTATAAACAGCAGCCCGAAGGCGATTCCGACCAGCATAACATACAGAACATTGCGCCAGCGCGAGTGTTTCTTATACACTACCTCGTAGTGCATCGTATGTGGATTGAAACGTAAATGTTGATCGGACATGTTCTGAAATGTATGCAAAATTAATAAATAAAGTAATTTTGCAGTCGGTTTTACAAAATTCACCTGAAAAGCTTATTATGACCAGCAACGAAATCCGCAAGGCCTTTCTCGATTTTTTCAATTCGAAGTCGCATACAATTGTCCCTTCAGCCCCCATGGTGCTTAAGAACGACCCGACATTGATGTTCACCAACGCAGGCATGAATCAGTTCAAGGATTATTTCCTCGGCAACGAAGTCCCCAAAAGCAAGCGGGTGGCCGATTCACAGAAATGTTTACGGGTGTCCGGTAAGCACAACGACCTTGAAGAAGTCGGCATTGATACTTACCATCACACCATGTTCGAAATGCTGGGCAACTGGTCGTTTGGCGATT
>CAZJOL010000137.1:0-7366 GCA_964547605.1 uncultured Bacteroidaceae bacterium
TTTAAACTGCTCTTAATCTTGCTTTTAGGCGGTTTTATTCATAGGAGTTATCAAGTTGAAAAGTTGAAAGGCCTACATGAGTTATGGGTTATGGGTTATGAGTTATGGGTTATGGGTTATGAGTTATGGGTTATGAGCGAAAGCCAAACCCTCCAATAACCATTAACCAATAACCATTAACCATTAACCGTTAACTGTCAAACGGCCTTCACCAGATAAAAATTCTTCTTCCCTTTCTGAATCAGGATGTAGCGATTATTAAGTAATAATGCGGAGTTTACAACAAATTCCTCGGTGATTTTTTCCTTGTTGATGGACACGCCATTGTCTTTCACCATACGACGGGCTTCGCCGCGCGAAGTGAATGCGCCCACCACATCGGCCAGAAACTCAATTGCTGGAATACCTTCCTGCAAGCTCGATGCAGGCACTTCTGTCATTGGCACACCATCGAATACCGACAGAAAAACAGACTCGGGCAATTTGGCCAGAGTCTCTGTAGTGCCTTTGCCAAAGAGGATTTCACTGGCTTCAACCGCGGTATTGTAATCGTCTTCTGAATGAACAAAAATGGTCATTTCCTTTGCCAGACGTTTCTGCAACAGCCTCAGATGCGGCTCCTGACTATGCTGTGCAATCAGCGATTCAATTTCTTCCTGGCTGATCAGTGTAAAAATCTTAATATATTTTTCAGCATCGGCATCCGAAGTGTTGAGCCAGAACTGATAGAATGCATACGGTGACGTCTTTTCGGGATCGAGCCACACATTGCCTTTTTCCGTCTTTCCGAATTTCCCGCCATCGGCTTTGGTGATCAGAGGACAGGTCAGTGCATAGGCCGTACCACTGGCTTTGCGCCGTATAAGCTCGGTTCCGGTGGTAATGTTGCCCCACTGATCGCTGCCGCCCATCTGCAGTTTGCAGTTGCGGTTCTGATACAGCCACAGAAAATCGTAGCCCTGCACCAGCTGATACGAGAATTCGGTAAACGACATTCCCTCTCCAGCTTCGCCACTGAGGCGCTTTTTCACACTGTCCTTGGACATCATGTAATTCACCGTAATGTGTTTTCCTATGTCGCGGATAAATGAGAGAAAGGTATGTTCTTTCATCCAGTCATAGTTGTTCACCATCAAAGCAGCATTGGGAGCCGATTCAGAGAAATCGAGAAAACGCATCAGCTGATGTTTCAGTCCTTCCTGATTGGCGCGCAGCGTGGTTTCATCGAGCAGGTTGCGTTCTTCGCTTTTGCCCGACGGGTCACCGATCATACCGGTAGCGCCGCCCACGAGCACAATGGGTTTATGTCCGCACAACTGAAAATGCTTGAGCATCATTACAGATACGAGATGACCGATATGCAGCGAATCGGCTGTGGGATCAATCCCTACGTAAGCCGTTCCCATGCCTTCTTTGAGATAATCTTCAACGCCGGGCATCATATCGTGCACCATGCCTCTCCATTTCAGTTCTTCAACAAAATTCTTCATGCGGATGAAATTTGCTGCAAAAATAATGTTTAAAACGGAATTGGGGCCTGCAAACATAATATTCCATCGTCTGAGGACGACGAAGGAGTCTGAGGATATGGAATCGTTATGTTTGCTGCAAAACCGACGATTCCATATCCGCCAGCCGGCGGACGATGGAATATCGGTTTTGCCCTTCTATTATTTTTTAGAGGTTCATCCTAATATATTAATAGCAACCCCGCTTCGGGCTCTCTGGCACTAACCCCTGTCAGTCTGAGCCCCGCCGCTGTCACATTGAGCGGTTCCGATGGCTATCGGAACGAAATGTCGACAACGGGGTAAACTCCGTCGAAGACTCGACAGGTGAACAGACTGCACTGGTGTAAGAGCGGATGGTTATACTCCTTCGAAGCGTCGTCAGCGAAAATCAACAAAAGTCGTCAGTAGTATGGGATGAGATCCCGGCTTCCACCGGCAGAGCTTGTGGACAAGCGGAGACCGGGAACTTTATTAGTTGTTTTTGTTGATTTTCAGAAATTAGTCCCTTGCACCACAGCACTGATTCCTTAGAAAGAACAGAAAGGCCAATGCAGATAATATTCATTTTATTTCATTCAAAGTCGCACTCTCAGATCTGAAATTTTTGAATAACAGAATTTTTAAAACTGACAGCAATCATTCTGCTATCAGGCCACACATCAAAGGTTGGATGCTGAAATTAAAACAATATCAATAGGACATAATATTTTCAGGAAAACAGGGTTAATACACCATGAATTTCCGGGTAATAAAATTTGTTCGGGAAGTGATAATAAACCGAAATTTCCCATATTACATATTTGCAGTAATCTTATTTGTTGCACTGAAACTGTTGTATACACAATCAACAAACGATGATCTGCTTTTTATTCTGACTCCAACGGACTCACTGGTAAGCATCATCACCGGAACATACTCCGTTTATCAGCCGGAAGCCGGTTTTTTGCATGAACAACTGAATATTATTGTTGGAAAATCGTGTGCTGGTTTCAATTTCATGCTGCTTTCGTTTATTACATTATCGTTTGTTACAATCAGACGTCCGGAAAAAAGCATTTATAAAGCACTGATCATTCCTATCACACTCATATTTGCTTACATATTCACTATCTTCACAAACACATGCCGGATTGTTGTTTCCATTCATGTACAGAGTCTCGCCGACACAATCTATACAGCACGTCCGCATGAACTACTGCACGAGGCCACAGGAATAGCCATCAATCTCGGTTTCCTGGTACTGTTGTTCTACCTATCCGAAAAAATAATACAAAAAAGAAAATACAATGAAAAACCTGCTTGATCCGAAGTGGCTGCTGCTGATCAGTACGCTGCCTCTGACAGTATTATTGCTTTTATCATATCAGCAATACAATATCATACACTCTCTCCTGAATGCAGATAGTCTGCAAATGTGGCTTCATTTCGGTCTCTCGCTTCTCGCACTGGGCCTGCTGAATCTGGGATACTGCATTTATCTCATACTGAAAAGAAAAAATGTGCAAACCATATACGGCTTTCTTGCACTGGCATTGCATATCGTGTTTCTGTATGTGCTCGGCTATCATTACGAAAGTCTGATGCCATTCAGCATTCCGCGCTGGATGCTGAGCGGAGAAGTATTGATGTATGCCGGAACATTCATGATGCCTGTACTGGCATATTCTGTATTAATACTTGTATTGAAGTTTTCTCCAGAACAAAAAGATCACAAAATCTGGCTGAATTTCGGCCTTGCCGTATTGATCCCGCTTCTCTGCTACATTTTCTCACAAACCATTCTTCCCCTTTGGCAACACTTTGACACAGACCTTGGCATACACAGCATTCTGGTTATGGCCATTGTTATCACAATTCTGTTCTTTTTCTTTCTTGTCAGAGGACTATATCTTTTGTTATCTAAAAAATCCATCAACCGCGAAAAATATCAGCTGTTCTGGAAAATACCAATCGCCTTGCTCCTCCCGCTGACAGGTCTGGCCCTGAATAACGGTCTGCTTACCAATGATAAAGAATTTATGTTTTTCGGCGACTTTCGCAGCATCTGGTTCTACATTATTGCGATTGCAAACGGATTAATCATATGCTTTCCGGAATTAAAGAACAGGACTGCCCGGCTGTTTGTTTTTATTGTGAAGAGTGTGACATTCTCATTCACCCTGTACTTTTTTCTAATTTTTCTACCATTCCTGCCTCTGTCAATATTTGCTATTATAGCAGTGGGCTCAGGCTTTTTAATGCTTACACCGGTATTTCTCTTCATCCTGCATATCGACGAGTTGTCGCGCGATTTCAGATTCCTGAAGGAGCATTTCCGGAAATATTTGCTCAGACTCATTTCCTTTGCATCATTTCTTGTAATTCCTGCCATTATCACCGGCAGTTATTATCACGACCGCCACGTCATTCATCAGGCACTGAATTATGTGTATTGTCAGGATTATTCAAAAAATGACCGAATTGATGAAAATTCACTCGGCCGGGTGATTGAACATATTATTAAGAATAAGGATAGAAACCGTTTCGTGTTTTCACAACAACAAACGCCCTATTTGTCATCACTTTATAATTACATTGTTTTGGACAATCTGACTTTGTCTGATACAAAAATAAACACCCTCGAACGGATTTTTCTTGGAAAAGAGAGGATAGAGGAACAAAACGGAACTCCGCGCGACAGCACGGTTGTTATATCACAATGCAATGTTCAGAGTGAGTATTGCGAAAATGAAAAGTGCTGGAAAAGTCTGATTGAACTGAATATTGAAAATACGGATCCGCAGGCGACCAACAGGGAATTCTCAACAACTTTTGATTTGCCCGCCGGATGCTGGATCAGCGATTATTATCTGAAAATCGGCGACAAAAAAGAACCTGGGATTCTCTCCGAAAAAAAGTCTGCTTTGTGGGTCTATTCCAATATCCGAAATTACCGCAAGGACCCTGGAATACTGTACTATCAGACTGGAAACAGAGTTACCTTACGTGTATTTCCGGTCAATAAAAACGAAATAAGACAAACCGGCATTGAATTCATACACCGTGAACCTCTCACTATGCAAATCGACACCAACAATATTCTGTTGGGCGATTCGCTGCACGGGCAGCCAGCAACTTTCGAGAATGAATACGCAGCGTGGATTACTGCTCACGCGAAGCAGAATCTGAAAAAAATAAGACGCACTCCATATTTTCATTTTATCATCGATGTGTCGGAAGGAAGTGGAGAAAGCGTGAGTTTTCTTGATAACGAAATTGAAAAACTATGTTCCCGATATCCACAGATGGCGACAAATGCAATGGTGAGCTTTACCAATGCCGGCACCACCACAACCACCATTATGGCTGACTGGAAATCACAACACAAACGTAAAAATTTCAAAGGTGGCTTTTACGTAGAAGGAGCCATACGCAAAGAACTTTTCAGAAAGAATTCGGCCGTCACTTTAACATATCCGGTTTTCATAATTGCCTCTGTAAAACCAGAAGATGCCATCATTGAAAATGACTTTTCTGATCTGAAAATGACATTCCCGGATAATGACCGGTTCTGGTATCTGGGCGAAAATGGAGATCTTACTGCACATTCACTCTTGAACAATCCCGAAACAGCTTTGACCGACAGCGCTGCTTTCCCCGGTGGAAATCCTGTACTCGAATTCAGATCAAAGGAAGGGAAAACATTTTATCTGCCCGATGACAACAAATCATCGATTGTTCTGAAGAAGAAAATTCTCTCTGTTCCTTCAGAGGAATTCTATGAAAAAAGTTGGGAGTCTGCGCTGATTCTTCAGTCTATGTGGATTTCGCAATGTCTGCATCCCGAAACATCGGAAGAATACTGGCTTGAAATTGTGCAAAACAGTTTCCGCACAAAAATTCTTACGCCGCTCACTTCGTATATTGTTGTTGAAAATGAAGCCCAGAAAGCAGCCTTGAAAAACAAACAGGCTGAGGTCCTTTCTGGAAATAAATCACTTGACACAGATGACAATTCACAGATGATGAGTGAGCCTGGGATGATAGTGATGGCATTGCTTCTTGTCGCGGCCATTGCATTTCTGAGGAAGGATAAATGCAAAAAACTACTATTTAAGTAAATCTGGAAAATGAAAAAAGGCTTAAACGCACAATTTGTCTTAAAAATGAAACGCCTCTCCCGCCTCATCCTCATCGTTCTCCTGCTCATGCTGGGACTGGTGATATTTGCCAATGTGCGCATCAACAGACGCACGAGCGACCGCGTGTACAGCGATGTGAAGTCCATTCCCTTTAATAAGGTCGGATTGCTGCTCGGCACTTCAAAATATCTGAAATCTGGGCAGGTCAATCAGTTTTTCGAAAACCGCATTGTGGCTGCGGTTGAGCTGTATAAGGCCGGGAAAATAAAAAAGATTGTGATCAGTGGCGACAACAGCCGCAGCGATTACAACGAACCGCAGGATATGAAAGACGAGCTGGTGAAACGCGGTGTGAAAGCCGGAGACATTTATCTCGACTACGCCGGATTCCGCACCTATGATTCGGTTTACCGCATGTCTGCCATATTCGGTCAACAAAGCTTCACCATCATTTCACAGGAATTCCACAACCGGCGTGCAGTCTATATTGCAAGCTCGCTCGGATTGGAGGCGATTGGATACAATGCGGCGGAAGTGAATGCCTACAACAGTTTCAGAACCAAGGTGCGCGAAAAATTTGCCCGCGTGAAAGTGTTGCTTGATTTTGCATTCGGAAAGAAACCGAAATTTCTGGGAGAGAAAATTTCTATTGAATAAAAATAAAATTTATAAGCATCATGCAACTTTTCAATGATTGAATCATCTTAGAGACATGATTGCAGATTTGTAATCCACGTATTATCTGTTATGACATCTGGTCGGGGGACAGGGATGCCGAAAACTGTTCAGAGTAGGCCTGGTCATATCATTTTCATTCATGAAAAAATTTTCATTGCTCATCGCTTTTTCCGCGATTTTCGGAATCAATTATCTCTCCGCTCAGATCACAAGCCCGGCACCGTATTGCGTGGCGGACTTTGACGACATGCAGGGCTTTCCGGTAGAAGATGCCGTCAACTCAGTTTCATTCGGAACACTGTCCAACGCTACCAATGCGCAATATGCGGCGCCGCATTATGTGTTCTACAACAATCTGGCAGTGCCCGATTTCGCCAAAGGAAGCACCTATACACTCTCTGCTTCATTCAATGCATTGGGTGGCTGCGGCTACGGCGTGTGGATTGATTACAATCATGACAACGCTTTCGATGCATCGGAAAAAGTAAGCGGAACACTGGCCGGAGACTGTCTGCCGGTAGGTGGCGCCTGCTCAATTACAGAGAGTGTTACTATTCCTTCAACAGCGTTGACGGGAAATACACGCATGCGTGTACGTATTGTCGAAGATGATAATTATACCATGGGCGCATCGGGATACAGCATCAGCCCATGCAATGCAAGTACATCTGACACCGATGTAATGGACTGGGGCGAAACCGAAGACTACACCATCAATATCACCGGTGGCACAACTGGTGCTGAAGAACTTGCTGCTCAAAATCAGCTTGCAGTTTTTCCAAGTCCTGCAACAACAAGCATTCAGATTGGCGGAATCAGCGTTTCAGATCAGTCATACCGCATCTGCAACCTCGCCGGAACCGAGATTTTGAGCGGAAATCTGAATGGTCAGACATCAGTGGATGTTTCATCGCTGAACAATGGTATTTATCTGCTGCAGGTCATTTCTGATGAATCCATGCAACAGGTTGTTTTCATCAAAGAATAATCTGAAAAGAATTTTTATTTTCTGCAAACCGTTTCGTTGCCACTGCAGCGAAGCGGTTTTGTTTTTGG
>CAZJOL010000138.1:0-7355 GCA_964547605.1 uncultured Bacteroidaceae bacterium
GAACTGCATTAACGGTCACACTCACCGGAGTCGATGACGCAGTGCAGCCTGTACCATTTCCGGTCTCAACATAATAGTTGCCCGATGCTGTTACTGTGATGCTTTGCGTGGTCTCGCCGTTCGGATACCAATAGTAGGAACCCGCTGCTGATGCGGTCAGCACAACATTGCCGCCGGCACAGAATGTGAGCGGACCCGATGCACCGATGGTCGGTGTAGCCGGGACTGCATTAATTGTGACTGTCACCGGTGTTGATACGGACGGACAATTGTTTCCGTTATCTGCTTCAACAAAGTAAGTACCTGCGGTATGAATGGTAATACTCTGTGACGTCTGTGCACCAGGGGCCCAGTTGTATGTAGCCGCGGGAGATGAAGTCAGAACCACACTATCGCCGGTGCAGAATGTAAGCGGCCCGGATGCAGTAATTACAGGAGCAGGTGTGTTTGGCAAAACCGTTACGGTTACAGGAAGTGACGTTGCTGTACATCCTGTTCCATTGCCGGTTTCGACATAGTATGTGCCGGAATTTTTCACAGTGATTGTCTGTGCGGTTGTTGATCCGGGATTCCATAAATACGAAGAAGCCGGACTTGAAGTCAGCACAACACTGTCGCCGCTGCAGAATGTGAGCGGGCCTGAAGGAGTAATGACCGGTGTTGCCGGAGTTGTTCCGAAAACCGCATTTACCGGAGCCGAAACATTGGAGCAGCCGTTGGGATAGGTCACACTCACATAGTAGGTCCCGGAAGTAGTTACTTCCAATGTCTGTGTGGTTTCACTTCCCGGCAACCATAAATAAGATGTTCCAGGAGAAGAAGTAAGAGTCAGTGTGTCAGCGTTACACAAGGTAGTAGGACCACTGGTTGTAACCAAAGGAACAGGATTGGTCAGAACACTGACCGAAATGGTGTCCGTATTTGCAGTACAGCCATTGGCTGCAGTTACTACACTGAAATAGTTGCCGCTTGCAGAAGCATAGACTGATTGTGTCGTCTGACCGGTATTCCATGCATAGGAAGGATAGGCCGGATTCACAGTCAGCTGAACGGAATCTCCTCCACAAAACGAAGTTGGACCGGAAGCAGCAATTGTTGCAGCAGGACTTGCCCCGACAACTATATAACCTGTTTTCAATTCAGTGCTGTTTCCGTTCGGAGCGGAGATCTGGAGCTGCACCTGATACGTGCCGACTGTGTTGTAGATGACAAACGGATTTTGCAATGAAGATCCAAGCGGAGTTCCACCTTCGAAAGACCAGCTCCAGGCAGTTGGGCCGCCAAGACTGAGGTCGGTGAAAAACACCGTGTCGCCTTCACAAACAAATTGTGTGTCTGCTTCGAATTCAGCGTAAGGAGCACAGGCGGTGAGGAAAGTGACACCCGTTGTGACATTGCTGTTGCCGCCCGCATAGATTCCGGGATCGGGAGGAGTAATGCATGCCACCTGAATGGCCGGAGTTCCTGAAAAACCGTCATCGGAACCACCTGTAAAAATGGAAGGATAAACAGGCGCTGCGCATGAAACCTGTGAGATATCCATGGAGTTTTCCGAAGACTCGATGCCTCCGCTGAAAATGGATGGATATACAGGAGCAGCGCATGAAACCTGCGATAACAGCATTGATGAAGCCGAATTTTCATCGCCTCCGGCAAAAACGGAAGGCAGTGCAGCAGCTACGCACGAAGCTTGCTGCAACTGAAAACCGGCAGAACAGTTCTCGTCACCTCCGGTAAAAATGGCCGGATACACCGGAGCTGAACATGAGGCCTGGCTGAGTAACAGAGAAATGCTTCCATATCCATCGCCTCCCGTGTACTGGGCATATCCCAGGCAGGACGTCAATGTAAACAGAAGCAGCAGAATCGGTGAACGAATCCTTTTCATAGCAATGATTTTATTGCAAAGGGATTAACGTGCACCACGGCCACCTACATCGCTCTGACGCTGATCGCCGGCATTTCCGAAGCCATAGTCCGGCCCGCCTCCGCAGGTACCGGTATTGTTTTTACTGCGGTCCGAAGTTCTGAGTGTGGTGTTGACAGTCATGAATGATCCGCCCCTGAGCTCCATATGCCATTTAATGTATGAAGAACAGCAACCGCAACCCAACGATGAATAACTGATTGAATTGTACATTTGCCAGTTCGGGGTGTTGTATAAACCGGCAGCAGTAAGTTCGCCATCACCAAGACTTGAATAAGTCAATGTGTAGCCTGTTCCGATTGTATTTGAACCACCGGCAACCATTTCCCAGACGTTTCCTCCTAGATTCATTACGCCATAATAAGATGAAGCACTGGTAACACGATCAGTAGATGCCGTAGCACTGAAACCGACACGCAGTGGTCCGTTGGACGAAGCTGAACCATAGGCAGAAAGGCCGTTCCCGGCAGTTGTTGATGTTTCCGATGCGGTTCCCGGACTGTTTAGTGCAGTGCTTTGTGCCTGCGTAATATCGGTGGAACCCCAGATATATTCATTGCCTACGCGGGCCAGTGGTCCACGACTGGTTTTTTCATATTCAAAATTGGTCATTGGACGCAAGGCAGCCCAGTCGAGATAAGCCAGCAGGTCACCGTAACTCATATAATTATTCGCAATTGACTGTCCATCGTTGGCACTGCTAAAAGGATCGCCGGGAGCAGGCTGGAAGTCGCAGGCAAAAACACCCGGACGGCTGTCGTTGATTCCTTCCTGAATGAGCTTGATGCTGTTCCGGTTCAGGCATCCGGCAATCATTGCACAGACACCACCAAGACCGGGATCAGTAGCCAGCTGCGTCGATGTCAGAATGGTGCGGCTGAGTTGCTGATTGAAAGTGAGTGTATTGAGAAAATCGACATATTGCTGTTGTGTCACTTCATATTTCATTAAATAAAAAGCGGAATATCCCTTTGGAAATGCGGAAGGAATGGTTGCATTAACGCTGCCACCAACGGTTGCCGCCGGAAGGGTTGTTGTTGTATTTGTTATAGAAATACTGTTGAATGTACCTGTGCTTATTCCGTCACCGAGCTCGAAATCACCCTGAGGAACATAGACCATTTCAACTCCAAAGATTTTAAAATTCATTTCCGGATCAAACGGTGAAACCGGCACATCCAGATTGAGACGAATGGTGACGGTTGTTGAACTCACATTTCCGATTCCATCGGCCGAGCGTTGTACATAAATGCCCATACTGTCGCCGACAAAAACAACCTCGAGTGGCGCACCAACACTGAAATCACCAGGCACATTGGTCATTTTTGCATGATGCCACTCCTGATATGATTCGCAATTGGGAGAGCCGGTCGGGACTTTCTGATACTTGACAAAAATCCATACGGCATCGTAATTTGACGGGCCGCTTGAAACGCGCCAGCTGTTGTCCCATGCAACATCAAAGGTGATAATGGGATCGGCAGCACCCGGATTGGTGTTAGTCACATTGGTGATTCGCACATTATTGGCCATTGCGCCGGTCCATGAGAACAGACAGGTCATCAGAATTATCCGCATGATTCCGGATAATTTAAAATTGTTGAGTTTTTTCATATGAAGTGGTTTTATGTTTCAATGCAACAAATATATATCTGCAACCTCTGTTTTGCAACACGAAAATTGCATTCAGCGGATTACAATAGGTTATCAAACCGAAGAAAACGATTGCCCCGAAATGTGATTTGATGTGTAAATATAATCCGCATTGAAACCTTTTCAAAATGAATACTGATTTTTTTAGATTGAACCATTTAAAATCCAGCCTTAATGAATGATTTCAGAGACTAATATGTGGAAAAATTTTTATCCGAAACTGTTGACTTTTTTCTTTTGTTTTCCGGTATATTTTGTTACCTTTGTACGGTATTAGCAATCGTGCTAATTTATTGTATTTCAAAGAATTAAAAGTATGACTCCCGATTCAGCAGGCACAGAAGTAAAAGCAAAAAAAATCAAGAATAACGGCAACGAATATTCAGCCGACAGCATTCAGGTTCTCGAAGGTCTTGAAGCGGTCCGTAAAAGACCCGCCATGTACATCGGTGACATTGGCCAGCGCGGCCTGCACCATCTTGTATACGAAGTGGTTGACAACTCCATCGATGAAGCATTGGCGGGATTCTGCAACACTATTGATGTTATTATCCGCAAGGATAATTCAATAAAGGTCACCGACAATGGCCGTGGTATTCCGGTTGATTTCCACGAAAAAGAACAGCGTTCGGCACTCGAAGTTGTAATGACCGTTCTGCATGCCGGTGGAAAATTTGATAAAGGCTCCTATAAGGTTTCCGGTGGATTGCACGGTGTTGGTGTTTCCTGCGTCAATGCTCTGTCATCAAGCCTGATTGCAACGGTTCACCGCGACGGTAAGATATATCAGCAAAAATATTCCTGCGGTAAACCACTTACCGGCGTTGAGGAGGTTGGCACGACTGATAAAACCGGTACTGTCATTGAGTTTCTGCCCGATGACACTATTTTCTCAACCAAGGATTATGTATATGATATTCTCGCCAGCCGTCTGAAAGAACTTTCTTTTCTCAACAAAGGAATCAGACTGACTCTTACCGATGAACGCGAAGAAGAAGACGGAAAGCCGGTTTCAAACGAGTATTACTCTGCCAACGGACTTCGCGACTTCATCAATTACCTCGATGGCACTCGCGAAAAGCTCATCGATGAGCCCATTTACTTCGAAGGTGAACGCGGCGGAGTCCCGATGGAAATTGCCATGCAGTATAATACGTCGTTCTCTGAAAATGTGCACACGTTTGTAAATAATATCAACACCATTGAAGGTGGAACTCACCTGGCCGGCTTCTGGCGCGGACTTACGCGTACACTGAAAGCTTATGCCGAAAAATCAGGCATGCTTTCGAAGCTGAAATTGGACATCAATGGCGATGACTTCCGCGAAGGACTGACAGCCATTATTTCAGTGAAGGTTCAGGAGCCACAATTCGAAGGACAAACCAAAACAAAGCTTGGCAACAACGAAGTTATGGGTGTTGTTGATACGGTGATTTCGGAATATCTGAATTATTATCTCGAAGAACATCCGAAAGAAGCGAAAGCCATTGTCAATAAGGTCATTCTTGCTGCAACCGCACGCCATGCAGCCCGCAAAGCCCGTGAAATGGTACAGCGTAAAAACATTCTCACCGGAAGCGGACTGCCAGGCAAGCTGGCCGACTGTTCTGAAAAAGATCCCGGAATGTGCGAAATCTTTCTCGTTGAGGGAGATTCTGCAGGTGGTACCGCCAAACAGGGCCGTAACCGCCAGTTTCAGGCCATTCTCCCGCTCCGTGGTAAAATCCTCAACGTCGAAAAAGCCATGGCTCATAAGATTTTCGACTCAGAGGAAATCAAAAATATTTTCACCGCTTTCGGCGTCACCATCGGCACAGATGAAGATTCAAAAGAACTCAATCTGACAAAACTCCGTTATCACAAGATCATCATCATGACTGATGCCGACGTGGATGGAAGCCACATTGCAACGTTGATTCTCACATTCTTCTTCCGCTACATGAAGCAGATGATTGAGCTCGGCTATGTGTATATTGCTACTCCTCCGCTCTACCTCGTTAAAAAAGGCAACAAGGAACAATATGCCTGGAGCGATGCACAGCGCGATTCAATTACCGAAGCATACAAAGGCGAAGGTGGTACCGATAAAAACATTCACGTTCAGCGTTACAAAGGTCTTGGTGAAATGAATGCAGAACAGCTCTGGCATACCACCATGAGTCCCGACACACGTACGCTGAGACAGGTGACCATTGAAAACGGAGCCGAAGCTGACCGTATATTCTCAATGCTCATGGGCGATGAAGTTCCGCCACGCCGCGAATTCATTGAGAAAAATGCAAAATATGCACGCATCGACGCATAAAGAAAATTCAAATTCCGCGCATAAAAAAACCACTTGAATCAAGTGGTTTTTTTATTTATTTCCGGATGGATCAGTCAGTGCTTTCTTCGCTGCCATCCTCGATTTCTTCTCCTTTGTGGAAATTATGCGTTTCGATGAGTTTTCCCTGTTCATCATAATATTTCCACTCTCCAATTCTAACATAATCACCGGCCGCCATGTTCAATTGCCTGAATCCTTCTTCTTTCAGCTGGCCATTTTTATAGTATACTTTTGCAGTATATATACGCTCATTTTTGTCAACCAATTCCAGCGTACTCTGAGGTGTCCCATTCATGAAATAAAAATTATACTTAATGTAATATTCCATGCTGTTGTCATATTCCTCAATAAATTCGAGATTGCCATTGGGATAATAGTCCGCCCACTTTATTGCATTTTTTCTCCTGTATTCAACTTTTGAGCGCAGGGTGCCATCTTTGTAATACACGACCAATTCGGCACTGCTGGCATTAATGATGGTGAATTTACGTTCCAGTTGTTCATTGTCGAAATAATTCTCGTAACCGTTGGTAATGCGTCCATTCTGATAATATGCCTTGTGCTTGATGATTCCGTTTTCCCAGAAGTCTTTCTGAATGCCATTGCAGGGCCTCTTATTGCAAAGACGAACCGAATCACCCATGGTGAACGCATTGAATCTTTCATAATACAGCATGGGCTCTTCAACATTGTCGGTGATATTCTCAATGTTGTCGAACCAGTCGTCTCCCTGCGAAAAAACAGAAAGTGAAATCAGAAACAAAAACAACAACGCGTAGAATCGCATAATCAGAGTTGATTGATGAATTGTGCCATCTCGTTTTGCATCCGGGCCGCTTCGTTTGAAGCTGCTGCTGAAAAATCCTCCCCGGAAGATGCAAATATAATTGATCTGGATGCATTTATCAAGAGTCCGCCGGAATTATTCCATCCATTTTTCAACACTTCTTTCAAATCGCCGCCCTGAGCACCAACTCCGGGAATCAATAAAAAATTATCCGGTACAATATTTCTGACTTTTTTGAGCATGTCTGCACGGGTGGCTCCAACAACATACATCATGTTATCGGCATTTCCCCATTGCTTTGATTGATTCAACACCCTTTCGAAAAGCTGCATTCCATCCGGGGTTACGGTAAGTTGAAAATCATCTACACCTGGATTCGATGTCAGCGCGAGCAGAATCACCCACTTGCCGTCGAAGGAAAGAAAAGGACTTACTGAATCTTTTCCCATATACGGAGCAACGGTAACAGCATCAAAATCCGGTGCGGTTTTGCCGTCACCGAAAAATGCCGAAGCATACAGCCTCGATGTATTGCCGATATCGGCACGCTTTGCATCAGCAATAATGAATACCGGCTCGTTGAGCGAGCGGATGTATGCAACCGTTTTGTGCAAAGCAATCATCCCGGGCAATCCCATGGCTTCGTAAAATGCAAGATTCGG
>CAZJOL010000139.1:0-7346 GCA_964547605.1 uncultured Bacteroidaceae bacterium
TTTTTGTTGATTTTCAGAATTTTAAGCACTTGTGTCATTAGCAGCGGAGTCGAAGAATAGAGAGCGGCGGAATAAACTCCGTCGTAATATTGAAGCAATTGACTAATCCCAAAAGGGAATATAATATAGTCAATCACTGAAATTTCATTGAACTTTTTGTTGGCTGATGTCAGCCTCATCCATATTCATGGTTATTAAATATTTCCTTTTGGTATAAAAAAACCGCTCACAGATTTCCATGAGCGGCTTTCATTATTATTGAACAAGCTTATTTTACAATCAGTTTGCTGATGGCAAATTCACCATCATTTCCATTGATCATCACATTGTAAATACCAGGTTCCATTCCTGAAACATTTACATCAGCACTTTGGCTGAAACTGCTTGAGTAAACAACGCGTCCGGTCATGTCAATAACTTTCAGCGTGCCTTCTGTTCCGGCTGAAACAGTTACAAAATCGCTGGCAGGATTAGGATAAACCGATGATGAAATTTCTGTTTCATCTATGGCATTATGAATGGTAACATCTGCTGCTGAGCGGGGAAGAATTTTTCTTTCATTATAGGCATAATCCATAACACCAGTAATGTCATAAAAAGTTCCAACAACAGGGGTGTATGCAAAGATTGCATCCCCAACTTTCAAAGAGTTCATACCATCACCCACCATCCATTCAAGATATGTATCTGGTAAGGATGTACACTCAACATTTGATACGCTGATTAGAACACCTTCATAAGCTTCTGTAGAAGCATCGACTAAGTTTGATGGAGTAACATCAACAGTATTGCCAGAGCTTACTTTAACATAATTACCAACAGATTTCAATTCAGTTAAAACGCTTGTACAACTTGTGCACTTGTATTCATCAACAATTGCCGAAAATGTTAAGCTATCACCAATTGCTGGCGTATGTGTGTTATCATATACATAAATGCCATTCCATGGTCCTGGGCCGTTTTGAACCCAATAAGAACCGGATTTAACAGCAGTGACAACCCCACCTGTATTTACAGGTTGATTGTAGTATGAACTGCTGTCAGAAGTTGTGTACTGAATGTCATGAATTGAAACAGATGTTGAAGTTCCAATTGAAACATAGAATGAATCAACCTGAAGATGGTCGTTGGATGCATTTGTGTTTCTGACTGAAAGCACGAATTCTGAAGTGGCTGAAGTGGTATCACTAATAAGGGTCTGAGTCACTTTTGTCCATGTAGTGCTGTTGATTACTGCATAACTGCTGTATGCCGTATATCTTCCGGTTGCTCCTTTGTAAATGCAAGAACGAATCTCACCAGTTCCCCTTACATAGTAAGAAACATTGTAAATGACTCCGTTAGTAACACTTACAGCTTTGGTAGAAACACGCTTGTGGCCAGATGTGTCATTGTTGATCTGCATGGAATAGGTTCCTGCGTAAGGGTTTGTGGTGTACTGATCAACGTCAGTCAATGTAATGTTGGTGGCTGCGCCAATCCAGTTTGCAGGGGTGTTTGCATCGTCCCATGTTTCGAAGTCACTGTAAAACACCGTTTGTGCAATGCCGCTTCCGAATGTAAGAACAAACAATGCGGCGAAAAGTAAAGCTTTTTTCATAACAGTAAAAATTTTTTCAAAGATAGGGATAATTTTTTTAGTAGGTTTGTATTCTGAATATTTGTCATCCAATGAAATGTAAAGAATTGTTTAAATTGATCGAAGAGAAAATTCCGCTTTCATGGCAGGAAAATTATGATAATTGCGGCTTGCAGATTGGAAACCCGGATGATGAAATTCGCGGAATTGTATATACGCTCGATATCACTCCGGAAGTGATCAATAAAGCTGTATCTGAAAGATGCAATGTCGTTATTAGTCATCATCCATTCATCTTCCATGCACTGAAAAATATTAATCTGGCTAATCCAAACGGTAAAATCATTGAAAAGTGCATCCGCGAAAAAATTACGGTCTATTCGGCTCACACAAATTTCGACAAGCACCCCGCAGGTGTGAGTGCAGCTCTGGCAAATGCGATAGGTTTGGAGAATCCTGAAATTCTGTCTCCTGAAAATGGAATGTTGAAAAAACTGGTCACCTATTGTCCCGAAGCACAGGCCGAATCTGTTCGCAATGCCTTATTCAGCGCTGGTGCCGGACATATCGGAAATTACGATTCGTGCAGCTTTAATGCGCCCGGACTCGGTTCTTTCAGAGCAGGAGAAAATACAAATCCATTCGTTGGAGAAAAAGGCAAAATTCATTTAGAACCCGAAATCAGAATTGAGACAGTGTTTCCTGCGTACAAACAATCTGCAGTGTTATCTGCTCTGTTTGCGTTTCATCCTTATGAAGAAGTTGCATTTGACATATATTCGCTCGACAACCAATATTCCGGTTGCGGTCTTGGTGTTGTTGGAAATCTGCCCCAGTCAATGTCTGCCGAGTCTTTTTCTTCTTTGCTGAAAACAAAACTCGGAATTCAGTCACTTCGATGCAGCGACTTTCATGCTTCTGAAATTTCACGTGTTGCCGTATGCGGTGGGTCCGGTGCCTCGTTGATGAACAGAGCTGTTCAGGCTGGAGCCCAGGCATACATTACAGCTGACCTCAAATATCACGATTTTCAGGCCGCTGAGGGTAGAATTTTTCTAGTTGATGCTGGGCATTTCGAAACTGAAATTTTTGCTTTAAGTGCATTAAAGTCACTTGTTTCGGAAATTTTACCTAATTTTGCTCCTCAAATTATTTCCCCGGATTCAAACTGGGTTAATACAGTATAAATCAAATTCAAATTGATATGGCTGTAAGCAAAACAAAAACCACCGGCAAAAAGAAGGCTGCTCCGGCAAAGACGGCTCCCAAAAAAGCTGCTCCGGCAAAGAAAGCTGCTCCGGTTAAAAAGACTGTTCCGGCGAAAAAAAGTGCAGTAAAAAAACCTGCACCAGCTAAAACAGCTCCCAAAAAATCGACTCCGGTTAAGACAGCTTCTAAAAAGTCTGCTCCGGTGAAACAAGTCGCAAAAAAAGCTGCTCCAAAAAAAGTTGCTTCAGCCAGCAAAACTCCGGCTAAAAAAGCCCCGATAAAAAAAGTTACTCCGGTAAAAAAGTCTGCTCCGGTTAAAAAAACCGCTCCAGCCAAAAAAACTACTCCGGTTAAAAAAGCTGCCGTAAAAAAAGCCCCGGCGAAAAAAGCTGTTCCAACCAAAAAAGCTCCGGTTAAAAAAGCTGCCGCAAAAAAACCGGCAATTGTAAAAGCTCCGGTTAAAAAAGCGCAAACAAAAGTTCAGAAAAAACCCGTTGCAGTAAAAGCCCCCGTAAAAACCGCTGTAAAGAAATCTGAGCCTGTAAAAACAGCAAAGAAACCTGAACCAAAAGTGATTCAAGCAAAACCAAAAGTTGCTACTACTCCTGTAAATCTTCACTCCCAAAATACAACCGTAAAAACGAAAGAACCTGTGAAAAGTGCTGAGAAAAAAGAAGAATTGAAAAAAACGCCACCTGTTAAGGAAACAAAAACAGTGGTTGAACCTGAAAGAAAAATTGAACAACCTGTGAAACCTTCCCCTAAAAAAACCGAAAGCAAAAAAGAAACCGCCCCTGAACCAGTTTATACACCACTTCCTGAAGGCAGCCTTGAAAAATCAATCCGTTTGAAACTCGAAGCTTTATACTCGCTTCAGGTTATCGATTCACAGATTGACAAAATCCGCATTATCCGCGGTGAACTGCCACTCGAAGTTCAGGACCTCGAGGATGAAATTGCAGGTATGAATACCCGTCTCGAAAATTACAACTCTGAAATTGCCGCCATCGATAAATCAAAGGCAGAATACACGCAGGAAATCGCTCGCAGCAAGGAAATGATTAAGAAATACGAACAACAGCAGAAAAATGTTCGTAACAACCGCGAGTTCGAATCTCTTGCAAAAGAAATCGAATTCCAGGATCTGGAAGTTCAACTCCGAAACAAAAAAATTAAGGAAGCTGACGCCGCCCGCGATGCAAAACAGAAAATGATTGATGAGCTTCGCAAAGCACTCGATGCCAAAGAAGCAAACCTGAAAGAGAAAATGAATGAGCTTTCAGAAATTATTGCCGAAACAGAAAAAGAAGAAGAACTGCTACTCAAAAAATCAGAAAAAGCAAAAGCAATCATCGAAGAACGCTATATGAATGCTTATAGCCGCATTCGCAAAAGCGTGCGTAACGGACTTGCCGTTGTGAAGATCGAAAGACATTCATGCGGTGGCTGTTTCAGCAAAATTCCACCCCAGCGACAGATGGAAATCAGAATGCACAAAAAAGTGTTGGTTTGCGAATATTGCGGACGCATCATTGTTGATGAATCCATTTGCGAAACACTTGACAAATAGAATTATGATATAAAAAAAAGAGGGATTCGGTCCCTCTTTTTTTTATATCATTACGGCAATTATTTGCCGCCAAATTTCATCCCCATTGTAATCATTACACTGGTTCGGTTCAAATCAATGAGCACCGGTTCAAGAGACGGTACAATGGTTGCACTGTACAAATCATGGCTTTCGTTCTTCATTGTATAAACAAATGCCAGATCAATGTAATAGTTCTTTTCCCTGATTCCGAAGCCGGCAGTAATGTTGCTTGTTGAATAGTCTTCGGAGAAAGTACCAGCATAAGGTGATCCGTAATATGAATATCCTGCCCTGATGGCAAAAGGATTCAGCTTAAGTTCGCCGCCGACTTTAAAGTTGTTGGCCACTGTATAATTCAGTCCGATGGCTTCATTGGCATCAAAGAAATCAGACTCGGCGTTTCGTGCACGTAGCTTCGACTGGCTATAATCTACCATTTCATACTCTGCCGAAATCGCTCCCATTTTTCCGATAACAAAAGCAATTCCTGCATTGACCCTCATAGGTGTTGTCAGTCTGTAATCATAAACGCCCTGAGGTGATTTTGATTCATAATTGGCAGTATCCAGATCCGATCGCATCACGCGGCTGTATGTGTCGTGCATTGCGTAAAAAGTCGGTGTGTGAACAGCCCCTGAAATACGCACCCAGTCTGTAATTCTGTAAATCATTCCAAGCTTCAGATTGAATCCCGATCCCTGCGTGTTAAGCTGGTCATTCACCGAAAGTGATTTAAAATATCCAATGGTATCGGCTTCATCAATTTCTTTGTAATAGGTGTCTTCGTTATAATTCAGAAATGGGAATCCAAGCGTTGTTCCAAGATAAAAGCGATCGTTGTAATTCCCTCCGAAACTCAGCACCATCTCATTTATTCCACCTGAAGTTGTAATGCTTTTCTGTTGCAGAACTCCCCCTTCAAAAGCTTTAATGTAATCATGATCCGTGCTGCCGGGATTCAGCAGATAGGTGTTCCACGCAAGATCAGTGTCAAAGGAATTCAATTCGTCATGTCCATAGCCATTGGCCAGGTACTGAAAAACATCAAGCACAGAACTCGTGGAATTGTCTCCTCGCATCAGGTAGCTGTTGTTGAAATCTGCAAGTCTGTTTACACCGAAGCCAAACTGAATGTTTTTCCATTCTGCTTTTTCAGGACTGGTCGAAATGTCACCCGAAAAGACCATCCCGAAGTTGGGAATGGAAAATGAAGCTTTTGTGTCTTCGGATGTAGTTCCCATAAAGGAAGAGGATGCATTGGAAAAAGTGATCTGCGGAGTAAACATAAGTTCAGAAGACTTGTATACTCCAATGGCGGCAGGATTGGTGCTCAATGCGGAGAAATCGGCACCCAGTGCTGAAAAAGCGCCGCCCATGGAGGAAAATCGGGCTGTGCCGCTATTCATCAGGAAAGAGTATCTGAGTGCGTCGGTTTCAGTCTGAGCGAATCCGGTAATGGTCATTAGAAGACCACACGCTATGATGATAATTTTTTTCATAACATCAAAATTTTCTGGTTATACAAGAAGTGTATTAGCGACGTCCGCTGCTACTGCTGCTGCTTCCACCACTGCGGCCTGAAGATGATGAGCCCGATGAGTGTGATGAAGAAGAACCTGAGGAAGATCCGCGTGAAGAACTACCGGATGAATAGCTGCTGCTTGGGCGGGAAGTGCTTGAACTGCTTGGGCGGGAGTAGCTGCTGCTACTGCCTGAGCTGCTCGGGCGGGAATAGCTGCTGTTGCTGCTGCCTGAGCTGCTGGGGCGTGAGTAGCTGTTATTGCTGCCGGAATTACTTGGTCTTGAATAGCTGTTCTGATTTCCGGAATTGCTTGGACGTGAGTATGAATTATTTGAGCCGGAGTTCGAAGGTCTCGAATAATTGCTGTTCGAAGAGTTACCAGAGTTTGAAGGCCTCTGGTAACCTGAATTACTTGGTCTCTGGTAGTTATTGTTGCTCGGACTGTTGTACTCGTTGCTCGACTGCGGCTTGCTGTAGTTCGGTGAAGTGTAGGTCTGAACAGGTCGCTGAGTTGAAGTATTGTTAGTCGGTTTGTTCTGATTCGTGTTCGAATTGTTGTTAACCGGGTTCTGAGTACCTGTGTTCGGGCGGGTGTATCCAGAGTTTACATTAGTATTATTGTCCGGGCGTGTCACATTGGGGTTAACCGTAGTGTTGGTAGAGCTGTTCGGACGAGTAGTGGTAGTAGTGTTATTCGGGCGGGTAGTTGTGTTTGTAACGTTCGTTGAGGTGTTGCCGGTATTATTGGTTCCAACGGCAGAACTGTTGATTGAGGAGCTTGAGGTGTTAACCCTTGTGTTGTTATCAGTTCTTGTAGTACTCGAGTTGCTTGTTGAGGTAATATTGTTGCCGCGATCAACAAACTTCGAAGAATTTACTCTGATACCATTATTATTGGCAACTTCTGTGCTAAGATGATTTTCGAAACGTGAACCAAAGCTTGATGCAGGTGCCGTAGCTATTGTTCCGCCTGAATTGCTGCCGGTTTCCGGTCTAGGATTTGAACCACCACCGATGCTGCTTCCGCGTGGACCATAGTATGTGTCATTGCTTGAGTAAAAGTCGTAACTGTTGTAGTAATAGTAGTTGTTGCCATACATTCCATCATAATAACCATCCCAGTAGCCATCGCTGTAGCCATTCCAGTAGCCGTTGTTATATCCCCAGCCGTAACCGGATCCGTAGTAAGGATATCCCCAGCCCCAATAGTTGTGGTGATGTCCCCAGCCATAGTTGTGATAGTAAGGATAGTTCCATCCACAACCCCAGTAGCTGTAGTTGTAAGGTCTGTTCCACCATGAATAGGTATAATAAACGGACACACCATAATAATATGGGTCATAATTATACCAGTAGAGGTTGGTGTAGTAAGGGTCGTAGTAGTCGAAACCGTTGTATCCGCCATAAAATCTGCGGAGACGCGATGAATATTCGTAATCGTAGTA
>CAZJOL010000140.1:0-7335 GCA_964547605.1 uncultured Bacteroidaceae bacterium
CGACCCCCATAAAGGACTTTCACCTTCAAGGTGATATGTATGCACGGCGCACTAAGAAAAAAGCCGGATTGCTCCGGCTTTTACCCTTTACTTACAATAAATATGCTGCAGTGCAACAATTATTTAATCATTCCAAGCTCTTTACCAACCTTGGTGAAAGCAGCAATGGCTTTTTCGATATGCTCGGTGCTGTGACCGGCTGAGATCTGAACACGGATGCGGTCTTTGCCTTTCGGTACCACAGGGAATGAGAAAGCGGTCACATAAATGCCTTCTTCGAGCATGCGGTCAGCAAATTTAACAGCCAGTTTGGAGCAATCCGGATATTTACCAAACATGATCGGTGTAATCGGATGTTCTCCGGGGATAATATCGAAACCAGCTTCCGTCATTTTTGTGCGGAACAGTTTGGTGTTGGCTTCCAGTTTATCGCGCAGTTCAGTCGAAGCGGTGAGCAGATCCATAACTTTAATGGTTGCACCAACCACTGACGGAGCGACAGTGTTTGAGAACAGATACGGACGTGCTTTGTTGCGCATCCAGTCGATGATGGCTTTCGGGCCGCTGATGCAACCGCCGGAAGCACCACCGAGGGCTTTTCCAAAAGTGGTTGTGATGATATCAACTCGACCCATCACACCACGGTATTCGTGAGTTCCACGTCCGGTTTTTCCGAGGAATCCGGTTGAATGGCTGTCGTCAACCATAACCATGGCATCATATTTTTCGGCCACATCACAGATTTTATCCAGAACAGCAATGTCACCGTCCATGCTGAAAGAACCATCGGTAGCAATCATAATGAAGCGGCAACCTTTAGCACGTGCTTCTTTCAGACAACGTTCCAGACCTTTGGCCATTTTGCCGGTAGCAGGATCTTCTTCTTCCACATCGCGCATGTCGCTGTGTTTGTAAGCCCAGCGCTGAGCTTTGCAAAGACGTACGCCGTCGATAATAGAAGCATGATTCAGTGCATCGCTGATGATAGCGTCGTTTTCACCAAGCAGTGGCTCAAAAACAGCACCGTTGGCATCGAAGCATGATGAGAAAAGAATGGTGTCTTCCATGCCGAGGAAGTCAGAAACCTTTTTCTCAAGAACTTTGTGGATGTCCTGTGTCCCGCAAATGAAGCGAACCGAAGAAAGTCCGTAACCACGATGATCGATTTCCTCGTGAGCGGCTTTGATCAGTTCGGGGTGTGATGAAAGGCCCAGGTAGTTGTTGGCGCAGAAGTTAAGTACTCTTTTGCCTTTTACTACGATTTCGGCTCCCTGTTCGCTTTCAATGATGCGTTCAGTTTTGAATAACCCGGCTTCACGAATGGTGTCGAGTTCTTTGTTCAGATGTTCAACAATTGTTTTATGCATTGGTCTGTTTTTAAATTTCAGAAGGCAAAGATATAAGTTTCAAGGATTCTAACATTAAAATGCCCTGATTTTTTATGTCATAAAAAAACTTGCAATACAACAATTCTCACTCCGGCAGTCAAATGATTTTTTAATTATTTTTGCTCCCTGTTAACAAAACAAATCAAATACAAAAGAAATATGAAAAAAATCCTGGTAATCGGCGCCGTCGGACAAATTGGCTCTGAGCTCACAATGGCTCTCCGCAATGAATTTGGCAATGACAATGTTATTGCAAGTACCCGTAAAACCCCGCCTTCTGACACAGTAAAGAATTCGGGTCCTTTCGAGTTTTTCGACATTGTTGACCGTCCGCGATTGACCGAAGTCTGCAAGAAATACAATGTGGACGCCATCGTAAACATGGCCGCCATTCTTTCAGCTGTCGGCGAACAAAACCCGATGATGGCCTGGGATGTCAACATGAACGGTCTGATCAACGTACTTGAAGTTGCCCGCGAAATGAACATGTCGCAGGTGCTTACCCCAAGCTCCATTGCAGCTTTTGGACCAGGTACCCCGCTCGATTGCGCACCGCAGGAAACTGTTTTGAAGCCAACCACTATGTATGGCGTGACTAAAGTTGCCGGTGAATTACTTGGCGACTATTACGTCCGCAAATACAACCTCGATGTCCGTGGTCTTCGCTACCCCGGTATTATCAGTTATGAGACTCTTCCGGGTGGCGGAACTACCGATTATGCAGTTGCCATATATTTCGACGCCATCAAACACGGCAAATACACTTGTTTTGTAAAAGAAGATACCCGTCTGCCGATGATGTATATGCCCGACTGTCTGAAAGCCACCATCGACCTGATGAAAGCTGATTTCGGAAAACTGAAACATCACAGCGATTTCAATGTTGGTGCCATGAGCTTCAGCGCAGGCGAACTCGCAGCCAGCATCAAAAAATATATCCCGTCTTTCGAAATTGAATACAAACCCGACTTCCGTCAGAACATTGCCGATTCATGGCCAAATGCTGTTGAAGACACAGCTGCCCGCGAAGAATGGGGCTGGAAACCGGCTTTTGACCTCGATGCCATGACGCAGGATATGCTCAAGAATATTAAAATCAAACACGAAAAAGGATTGATTTAAGAATATCGATCGGTGATCTTTGCCCTTCGACAAGCTCAGGATAAAAATTTTTGACCTGAAGTATGAAGTGAACATCGAATCATGAACACTGAACAATCCGTGCATTCTAACGGATCAAGAGAAATGATGAAGTAAAAGCAGAAATTTAAGAAGTGCCTTTTTACTTTATGAACCTGATGACTTTATAAACTTCAAAGTAGAACTTCCGAAAAATATAAAAGCGCTGTGCAGAAGTACGGCGCTTTTTATTTGTTGAAATAAAAATATTTTACCGATTCAAAAACGAATCGGTTTTCAGCGCTGACAGCCGGGTTGAAGGACTCTCAATGAAATCTCCGATGCCGTAGGATTCCCATTTTTCATTCACGAGATTCACAATTTCATCGCACATAACGGTGGCTGCAGGCCAGCGTCCACCTGGGACTGCGAGCTTTCCGTACACACAAGCATTAATCACCAGAATCCCCTCGGCCAGCAGACTTCGGATCAGCGTGAAATCTCTTGCAGGATCAATTGCTGCAAGAATATACCATAGCAAAATATCATCCGGCGCATCTTTCATGCGGGTGTCAGTTATAATAAAAATTCCTTTTCTTACAGAATTGGCACCGGAAGACAGGTTCAGAAATAAATTACCACTTTCGGCTACCGCATGATCTGAAAAAATCACACAAACAGATTTTCCAAAAATCCTCATGGAGTCAGTGCTTTCAAAGGATTCAACTGTTGTTTCGGAATTTTCTTCTTCTGCTTTCAATGTACAGTCGAATCCTGCCTTTCCACCATGGGAGAAGGATTGTGCAGCATGATCGAGTGCATCGTAAGGGCCGGCCGACAGATGTAAATCCTTTACCGGTCTGAAATGACTGTCTATTGCACCGAGCACTGACTGCGGATCCCGGATGTCCACCTCCTCGCTGAAAACCATGATGCATTTTGTAAACATCATTTGTCCGGCGCCCCACAATGCATGCATTACTTTTACAGCCTGCCCCGGATATTTTTTTCTGATTTTCACCAGCGCAATATTATGAAATCCGCCCGCAGCCGGCAAATACATATCAATGATCTCGGGCGCGAATATTTTCTGAATCAATGGAAAAAATATCTGCGAAGTGGCATGTCCAAGAAATTGATCTTCTTTTGGCGGAACACCAACTAATGTAGCAGGATAAATTGCGTTTTTGCGGTGTGAAATACGCGTGATGTGAAATACCGGATACGCATCGGGCAACGAATAAAATCCCGTGTGATCGCCAAAAGGACCTTCGGTGCGCAATGGCTCTGAAGGGTCGATATAGCCCTCAATTACAAAGTCGCTGCATTCCGGAATCCAAATTTTGCTGTTATGACTTTTAATCAAACGAACGCGTTCATTTTTCATAAAACCGGCAAGCATGTACTCACTGATTCCTTCGGGCAGCGGGGCAGTTGCAGCGTAAGTCAGCACCGGATCTCCGCCAAGAGTAACAGTTACAGGCATCCGCTTCCCTTTTTTCTTCCACGCTTCGAAATGGGCTGCTCCGCCCTTGTGGCGGTGCCAGTGCATACCTGTTGTTTGGCCGTCGAATACCTGCATCCGGTACATGCCCGTGTTTTGCTGACCAGTATCCGGATCAATCGTATGTACCAGCGGCAACGTAAGAAAACGACCGCCATCGTGTGGCCAGCATTTTATCATAGGCAGCATGCTCAGGTCGGGTTTAATCTGAACCACCTTCATGCAACTCCCTCTGCGCCTCAGTTTTCGTGGCGCCGTTTTTCTGATGCCGTTTAAAGTCTGTATGCTTTTTCGCGACAGACGCGGCTTTGAGTCAATAAGCGATAGCAGCTCTTTCATGCGCGAATGATATCCTTCGGCGCCTGAAAGATTCAGCAACTCATCCGTGATATTTTTGTTGGCAAACAAATTCATCAGCAGCGGAAATGCTGTCCCGTTCTGCAAAAACAACAATGGCCTGCCCAACTTTGCATCCAATGCAAAACGATCGGCAATTTCAGATGCTTCAAGTTCTGTATTCACATCTGTGTGAATTTCCGCCATTAGTCCACGTTTGCGGAGCAGGTCAACAATTTCGCTGAGTGAATAAAATGCCATAGCTTAAAAATACGTTGTGCGAAGACTGGTCTTCGCACAACAAAACTCAATCTTTAATATGTATGACTATTCAACCACAAAAGGCAGCGAAACATTGGTGCCCTGCGACTGAATCATCAGAAAATACATGCCTGGCTCAAGTTCACGGACATCAATGCTTTCATTGCTGGTGAAGTCACCGTTCACCGGAGCTGTAACTGTTTTCCCAAGCATGTCGGTTACGACGATTGTTCCGTTTTCCACATTGTAATCCGAAAAATCAATGCTCAGATAATCAGTTGCAGGATTGGGGTACAAATGAATGTTGGCGCGAATATACGCAACATCATCTAGGCCAACAGTACAGGAATTCCGGCCAGTGAGTGTTCCACCGGAGGCATTGGTTGGATCAAGCCAGGATTTTACGTTTTTATCCGTAGCAGTTCCAAGTCCGGTCCAGTGTTTACTCATTTTACCGTAAATATCATACCCTGCCAGGTTGTCACATGCAGATGTGCCGCCAGTGAGTGTTCCAACAATCAGCTTGTTTTGGTTGAAAATCGGTGAACCTGACGAACCTCCTTCCGTGACTCCATGTCCATTCGTTGTAGCAACCCAACTTACAGCCCAATGAGTTGTGCCATAGTTTGATAAGGTTGTTGAATAAGTGCTGATTTTCTTAATATCCCCAGACGGATGATGAACGCTGACTCCACTGGTAGGCGACGTAGCTAAATACGACCAGCCATTGTAATAAGGATTAGCGGTTGTTGTTGGGGTATTATTCAACTGACAAAGAAAGAAATCAGATCCTGAACTAGTTTCACCATAAGTGTCCGATGCTTTATAGGTTGCACCGGTATACGGTTGAGATGCTCCACTGTATGTTCCTGAACAGGTTGTTGCCTGATAATTAAAGCGGAAAGTCCATTGCGAAAGCTGCGTGGGAGTAACAACATCACCAGATTCAGAAACGGAACAATGGTCCGCAGTCAGGAAATAAGGTTTACAATCCTGTGCAATATTATTCACCAATGAACCCGTACACATATATGTTCCATCAGAAAGAACCATGGTTATTTTAGCCACACCTCTGATCTGATCGCGCCAGTTGTCGCCTTCGCTGCAGATTACATTCACCTCACAGGCACCCGATGATTTCACGCTTTTTACAACGCTCAGACCACGATAGAAATAAGCCACCTGATTCAATACGAGATCAAATTTCTGGTTACGGTCAGGAATGAAAACTTCGAGAATGGCTTCATCGCCCGGGATTTCCTGGGTAGCCATGGTTCTCAGATCAATATTATTGAGTTCGGTGAACGCACCGATGACGAAGGATTTGTCAGGAGTATAGGCGTACACTTCGATGCCCGGTGTCATATACCAGTTGGAGAAATACAGTCCGAGCGCAATGGCATCGTCCGATTTCACACCAACACGCCAGATGGCCGAACCATCGGGCAGGTAATCCCACACACCGCTGGTTTCAGGGTTGATACCTGTTTCAAGCAAGATGCCGTTTCGGTATGCTTTTCCTGCGTTTTCGGCTGCTGCATCCTGTGCGTTCACTACAGCCATATCGGGTTTCTGCAGATCAACAAACGGAACGACCGAATGCATTCCGAAAGATTTGAAACTCTTGGGGGTTCCTTCGATGCTCAACTGCGCAAAAGTGCCAAATGCCAGCATCGATAAAATCAAAAAAGTAAAAATTCTCATGGTGCTTTTTTTTTCAAATGTAATAATTCCATATAACATGACAAATTAAAAGCACAAAAGTTGCTCTGGAAATTGTATCTGGAATAAAAATTCAGAAACCGTCGTGACAAATTCAATAACAACGGCTCCATATCCGCCAGCCATCTGCTGATCCTGATGAATCATAGCGGGCAGCGGAACGTTGTTTTTGTTCAGAAAATAAATTTTAAACAGTTTTTATGTTTTCTGCAGCTTCTTTTTGGCAGCTGGAAACAACACATTATTTAGAATCAGCCTGTATCCCGGCGAGTTCGGAAACAGGTCCAGTTCAGTCGGCGGATCATATACAAAATGCTGATAATCCTCGGGGTCATGACCACCCAGAAAAGTCCAGGTGCCCTTTCCATACTCGCCGTGAATGTAGCGAGCTTCGCCAATGGCCTTGAATTCACCCATCACCAGCACCGAAGATTTCAGGGTGGCAGAATTGAACGCTGTGGTCTGCCCCATGAAGCCCCTTATTATTTTTTCATGATCCTGACAAAGCATGGTCGGCACCGGATCCCATTTGGCCGAAAATTCAAACAGGGCAAAATAATCATCTTTCGGGCTCATTGCCCTGCGGGAAAGTGACACATCGATATTTGAAACCTCGTACTCATAAGGATTGGTGCTGATTCTGAAGTTTTCAAATGCAAAGGTTTTCGAAAAATCGAGTTTGCTTTGTGCCTGCGGATCCATCGGATCGCCGTCAAACTGTGAGGCACAGATATCAACGCCTTCGGCGGCGAGTGCAATATCGTAACTATCCGGAGCACTGCACATGGAGAAAAGATATCCTCCGCCCGCCACAAAATCGCGGATTTTTTTGGCAACAGCCAGTTTCATTTGCGAGACCTTTGAAAACCCAAGCGATTTGGCCGCTTTTTCCGATTCAGCAACATCGTGCTGATACCAATCTGTATTCTGATAGTTCGCCCAGAATTTTCCATACTGTCCGGTGAAATCTTCGTGATGAAGATGCAACCAGTCGTATTTGGGCAG
>CAZJOL010000141.1:0-7331 GCA_964547605.1 uncultured Bacteroidaceae bacterium
GTCACGATAGTGACTGATGCTGGCGGGTTAGCGTTCATAAGACCTGCTGAGGGAAATGAAGTTATTCGCGTTGATCTGCGTAATTCGCGGAAAAAAGAATCTCTCTGCGCGACCCACTGAATCAGTCTTCACCGCAGGTGAAGGCGGATTCGAACTTGTCCGCCCATCATGTCACGCTAGTGACTGATGCTGGCGGGTTAGCATTCATAAGACCTGCTGAGGGAAATGAAGTTAATGCGTTGATATGCGTAATTCGCGGAAAAAAGAATCTCTCTGCGGCTCAGCGAGCTCTGCGCGATGTTCTATGTGTGAACCTGCCTGCGTGATTACATGCCGGTGACAAGAAACTCCGTGCGACGGTTCATGGCGCGACCGGCTTCAGTATCATTCGTATCAACCGGCTGTGTCTCGCCATAACCTTTGTAGCAGAGTCGCGACGATGAAATACCTTTCGACACAAGATAGTTATACACGCTGTGGGCGCGGTTTTCCGAGAGTGTCAGATTGAATGCATCACTCCCGACATCATCAGTATGTCCCTGAATCTTCACTTTGATATTCGGATTCTCGAGCAAAAACTCAGTGAATTCATCCAGCACCTTCTTTGATTCAGCTGTCAGATCAGCAGAACTGCTTTCGTAATAAATATCCTTCATCCGATAGGCCTTGCCCAGCTGAACCGGCTCCAGATCGACATTTACACTGGTCGGTTCTGCAAATGAAGTGTCTTCTTTCGAAATATATGTGCTCTCGTAAACAAAATCCGGTTTCTTTACAGTCAGCATGAAATCAGATTCAAACTTGATTGCAGCCACGTATTCACCAGTCTCCTGATCAATCGGAATTTCCTTGATTTCCCTGGTAGTGAGATTTTTTATTTCAATTTTCGCTTCAACCGGTTTATCATCCTGTTCATTTTTCACTGTTCCTTTCACAAATAAAACCTTCTCCGGGCGAGCTTCTTCGTATAGTTCGAAAGAATAAAAATCCCAGCCGCCAAGTCCATCACTCATATTGTTTGAACCGAAATATCCGTATTTACCATCGGTGCTTACAAAAAATCCGACATCATCGTATTTGGAATTGATGGGATATCCGATGTTCACCGGTTTTTGCCAGGTTCCATTGTCATCCATACGCGCATAATAAATGTCGTAGCCACCCATGCCTGGCCGGCCTTCAGAGCTGAAATACAAGGTCTGGCTGTCGGTATGGATGAAAGGACTTTTTTCATTTCCTTTGGAATTGATGGTTTTGCCCATGTTCTGCGGAGCGCTCCAGTTACCGTTTTCATCGCGGGTGCTGGTATAAATGTCATATCCTCCGATACCACCTGGCCGGTCGCTGATGAAATAAAGAGTCTTTCCATCACTTGAAATGGATGGCTGGCTTTCCCAGTTGTCTTTCGTGTTTACAGCATCGAGTGGAATGATATCACTCCATCCTCCGAACTCGAAACGGGTGTAATACAAATCGCAATTTATGTACTGATCCTGGCTGTTTTGCTCAGGCATGTGGCAAATCGTATAAATCAGTTCCTTGTTGTCGATGGTCACTGTAGCCCCGCCTTCATTAAGATTCATGTTGAAAGGATCCGGCATTGCCTGGCCTGCATCAAACGGAATCTCGGAAAGCTGCTTTCCGGGCTGGGGTTTGCGATTGCTGACAAAAAACTTTTCCTTGAATTCCATCTCACTCGCCCACGAATTCACATTTCTTTCTTCAATTCTTCGGGTGTAAAATGCCTTTTCATTGTCAGGACTAATGATTACAAGATACTCATCAAACTTACTGCTGATGCCAGGAACAATTGTCGGGTTGAATGACACCGGTTTGGAAAGCAGTTCCATGGCCGTTTTCGCCCAGTCATACATTCCTTTCGCTTCCATCTGTATGGAATCATCCGTAATCTCTTCCGGCTTATCGAGGTATTTTTTCAGATTAAGTTCGGCCTGATCATATTTATCGAGCCCGAAATAAATTTTGCCCAATTGAAAATACGCATCATGCATACCGTCGGGACAAAGCTCTATAGCCTTTTTGAAATATTTTTCCGCAGCAGTAAGATTATTATCTTTTTTAAAAACATTGATACATCCCAGATAATAATATGCCGGAGCGAATTCCGCATCAACGTCAATTACTTCTTTCAGTAAACGGTTTGCTTCAAGATAATAGCGGTCTGCGCTGGCCGGCAGTTTGGCTACCATTTTTTGTGCCTGACCATAATTCGACATGGCTTCTTCGAACTGCTTCGAGACTTTCTTGCTCACTTTGCCGCAAGGTTCTTCATCCTGCGCTGATAACGCAGAAACAGAGAGTATAAGAAAAGTAAGAAAAGTAATTTTCAGATATTTCATATTCAAAACTTCCGTTCAACAGATTTAAACTGCAGCCACAAATCCATGAGGGCAAGCGCCGTCATCGAGGTCACCACGATTGCGGCGCGCGGCACAAAGCAAGCATCATGCCGTCCGCCTACAGTAATATTTTTTTCGTTGCCATCAATATCAACCGTGCTCTGCTCAAGACCTATTGATGAGGCCGGGCGAAACACTGAATTCATCACCACCAGATTACCGTTGGAAATACCGGCCTGAATGCCTCCGCTGTGGTTTGTGGCAAATTTAATTTTCCCCTTATCCGATTGCATGGCATCGTTGTACTGGCTTCCACGTAAATGAATTCCTGAAAAGCCCTCGCCGAAATCAATGCCTTTTGCTCCGGGAATGCTCATGACAGCCTGACTCAACACCGCATTCAGCTTGCCGAAAACCGGCTCGCCTACTCCCGCCGGAAGACCTTTTACAACAGTTGTTATCTTTCCTCCAATGGAATCCTTCGCTGCAACAACATCATCGATTACCTGCTGCATTGCGGCTTCTGCATTTTTGTCCGGGCAATGCAATACTGATCCGAAAACAGATTTTTCGACAAACCACTGACCGCTGTTTTTCATACAGGCCGCTCCTATAGCCGAAACATAGCTGACAATATCTATCTTTTCGGAGCGCAAAAAATCCAGGGCAAGGGCACCTGCTACAACACGGGCAACCGTTTCACGGCCCGAAGCGCGCCCTCCGCCTGCCAGAGGAGAATTCCCGTATTTTTTGAAACTCACATAATCGGCATGTCCGGGCCTGAAAACACTTTTCAGATTATCATAATCGCCTGAACGGGCACCTCTGTTGCGAATTATGAATGCAACAGGTCCACCGGTGGTAATATTATTCTGAACTCCGCTTAAAAACTCAACTGTATCATCCTCTCTTCGTTTCGTTTCAAACGCAGCCATTGGAGCACGCTGTTTCAGCATGGCACTTATCAATGCCAGGTTTATTTCAACTCCTGCCGGAAATCCATCGAGCACAGCTCCGGTGGCCGGTCCGTGCGATTCACCGAAGAGTGTGATGCTGAGCAATTTTCCAGATGTATTTCCTGACGGCATGATACAAAACTACTAAATAAGACACATTGAAATCAACAGTACGTTTACGAGTATCAACAACCGATTGTTACTAAACAAACCAAATTCTCTGATTTAAAAACCGGACAACCCTGGTTACTCAATAGAAAACTCTTTTTCGACGGTGGAGAAATTTTCGAGCTCCATAGCGATGGTCACTTTGTATTTACCCAGTGGCCAGCCTTCGTATGGCTTTGACAGATAGGAATACACTGGCATATCAACCATATCTTCATCTGTTCTCAGCGTCACATCGTCGATTTTTGTTTCACCGCCTTCCAGATAATACCAGGTAATCGTCATTCCGGTATTCTGCGGCACATGGCTGATGGTGGCCGTTACATAAATAGTGTCGGTTTCAGCAGATTCCAGCACGCTGTTATCCGATGGACATGTGATGTCGTAATCCGGATTATTGCAAACGCGCAGATGGTCAATGCTTGGTTCAAGATTGCATGATGTTGCAACGAGAGCGAATGCGGCAATCAGAATAAAAAGCTTTCTCATGATTATTCAATTTTAAAATTTTTCTCTACGGCTTCTGATTCACTATCGGCAATTTTTATATTCACCGAATACTCTCCCGATGGCCATCCCGGAGTATTTGTGTATAGCATGGCATGAATGGTTGAGTTCTCATCGCTGTCAAAACTGCCACGCATGATTTCTTCCTTGTCTTTATCAAATGCCTGATAAAACCAGGTCACTTCAACTTTCACATTTTTTGGGGCATCGGCCAATGAAGCAAACAAATGAACGGTGTCGGTTTCAACACCAAAAAAATCCGTCATGTCTTCGGCACACTGATCTCCCGAAGGATTGTTGCACAGCTTCACTTCCCTGATGGAAGCATCCTTTGTGCAGGATGACAGAATGATTGAAATGATAAACGAAATGCAAAAAACAATGTTGAGTTTCTTCATGATCTGATTTTTTACAAACCTAATTAAATATTTATTATAAACTCAAAACTGAATAAAATTATTGTTTGACCAGCCCTCGACGGGTTTCAAACCCTTCGAGGGCCTGGCTCAGTAGTCCCACTTTTTCCGGAAGGAATCGTAAAAACTGATTCCAATCTTCAATGTGAAATCGGCGGCTGTGACTGAATTATCCGATGTCACTGCATAAACGCCCAGTCTGAAAAGTTCGCGACGGATGCGGATCGGTTTTTCGAGGCCTGCAAAGAATTCTCCATGACGGAAATTGTTTTCATCCATCAGCAGAAATCCGCCGCCGGCAGCCACAGACAGTTTCAGACGCCCAAGCAATGGAACCTTGTCGAAAATTCCGTCAAAATGGTGAATGTAGTTTCCGCGCACATAGGCTGAATTGGTGCTCAGGGTCGGGCCCAGCAGCTGAAAAGAGACCAGAGGATTGCTGAAGAAAAAATCATCGCTGCCGCGGAAAAATTTATTTTCCAGTATCCGGAGATTTTTTTTGTTGACATAGGACCCAATCAAAAAGCTCCAGTTCGAAGTACCGTAGCGGTTCAGCTTTACATAATCACCGGCACCGAATTCCAGATAATCATAGTCGACTTCGCTGTTCAGCAGCCCGGGAATTCCTTTGCGCCATGTAAAAGTAAGATCGGGCCACTTGCTGCCCATCAGTATTTTCCGGTTGCCTTTGAACATATACCGCTGCCGGATGCGGTAAACAAAATTCAGTTTTATCTCGCTTTTGATATACCGGTCAAAATCGATCGGTTCATTGATTTCTCCAAAAATCTGATTCGACCAGTTATCCATGTTCATGTCGCTGATGGCCTGCTGATCGGAATGTTCAAACGTCAACTCTCCGAAAAGCCCGTTGATGATCTCCATCCGCTGCGAAACGGCAAACATCTTTGTCCGAGCATAATTGCTCCTGCTGAAAGCACTGGTGATTGACGGATTGTTGTTGATCATGTCGTAATAATCACCAAACCTGAAATATGTACGGACAAATTTTTTCGGAATGTAGGTGAGTCCCATGCCCACTCTGCCACGCAAATCATGATTGGAGAAACCATAATTGATGTCGGCATCTGTGTCAAACAACATGTCGTTTTTAAAACGTTTGCTGAAATTACCGCTCAGGTTATGACGATATCCGCCAATACCAAAAAAATTGATCTGTGAAGGTAAAGCTCCAATGTAGTATTCAATCTGACGTTCACGGTTTCTGTGCCGGATACCTTTAATAACAAAACTCTAGATATCGATGTGATTATAGGCGGAATCAAGTCTGCGTGTGAATTCTTCACCGGAAAACACATTGCGCAGACTATCGATGTAGTCGGAATAAATGATTTCCTGATTCGTGAGATTTATTCGCCGGTTCATCGTCCACCACAACGAATCGCGCTCCAGTGCTTCATCTTCGTAGCGAACCATTTCAAGTGTGTGTTTTGGAAAAACAGTGGAGTCTGAATCGAATGTATATTCTGAAAACAGAGATGTGCCGGTGGTGACAAAATTCACCTTCCCCTCTTTAATTCCATATTCAAGAGTCGTTTCAGACGGCACTGAATGCACTGAATCCATAAGAACATACTTTTGATGAATCCTGAAGGAATTCACCATGGTCAATGCTCTGGGATCGATGGTCAGATCAATTTCATCGAGGCAAAACACACTGTCGCGGATATAGATGAAACCCGTAAACAATGCATCGTTTGGAAATATAGGTGTAACCTTGATTTTAAATATCTTGACTGAATCATCGTAATGTAAACCGGCATAATCATATTTATAAAGCGTCGGCCCCATAGGCGAAAGCGGCGACACCAGCGGCTGCTGGCACAGCATTTCCTTTCGCAGCTGCGCTTCATAGAAATTGAATTCCCAGTCTTCGGCCGTGCTGAAAATCATGTATGGGCTTGAATACACAAACTGAATGTGATCGATTTCCATCCCTTCCTCCTCATAGCCGATGCTTATGTAAATGTAATCGTCAACGTCAGCCAGTTCATACGTATTTTCGGCAGCCACCAACTGACGCGAAGTCCCGTTGCTTGTAAATTCGGACAGGATGGTCTCGTTCAGGTCGCCGATATGCTGTACCCGTACAGTGTCAATCACCACTTTTGCCGTATCGCTGTGTTCCTTCCGCTTTTTGCGGTCAGCCTTGCGTTGCAGTCTTTCTGCTTTCCGCTCTGCACGGCGTTGCTTGGGCGTTTTGAACATGTCGCTGCCCGAAGCCTTGCTCAGACTGTCGGCATTGGCCTTCCGGATACTGTCAAATAAATTGCGCGGTTCGTCACGCATAAGAGATAGCTTCCGGTCGATGCGGCAATTGTATTTGTCGAGACTGCCAAGATAAATCCGCCGTTTATCGCGGACATTCTGCATTATTTCTTTCGCCAGATCGCGCGTGTCAGCTACAATGAGCGCTTCGTTCAATTGCGTGACGGAGTTCTGCAAAACCGTTTCGACACTGGCTCCCGTGCGCGGAACCACAACTTCCTTTTCGATGGTGACATACCCGAGCATCGAAATCACCAGAACGGCTTTCCCTGGTTGGGCTTTCAACTGCCAGTTCCCGTTTTCATCGGCAACAACTCCGTTATAGGTGTTCTTGATCATCACTGTGGCTCCGGGAATGGGCATGCCTGATCCGTCTTTCACAACACCACTTATTATCTGCGCTCTGACCGGAATAACGGCCAGAATCAGCAGGATTATAATAAATGCACGGAGTAACTTCATATAGTACAGAAACGAAGTGTTGGGCGTTTTATGTTTTCTTTGACGAATTTACATTCTTTTAGTTACAAAAGCGTGGTAAATATTGTATATTAGTATTTCAATTTCGTATTGATTATCAACGATGAGGAAAATTACAGGTGTTAATTGTGTGTTAATACGAAATCCGCATTAAA
>CAZJOL010000142.1:0-7168 GCA_964547605.1 uncultured Bacteroidaceae bacterium
TGGGTACATGCACGCCAGCCTTGCAACCGCTTGGTTTCTGCTCATAGTAATGGGTTCCATTGAATCGAAATTCGGACAGAAGGATGTATTCAACATGCCATGGGATCCAATTTTCTTCAACTTTTTTGAGCCAAACAAACACGGAATTGAATACGGAAAATTCTTCGTTTTCATGATGGATTTTCTATTGATGATTCTTATGATTTCTGTTACTTTCGCTGTCATAAAGCGCTTTTATTCCAGAATGTTCGGAATGAAGAAAACCACCAGACTGATGATTGCCGATCAGTTTGCATTGTATTCTTTGTGGGCGATTTTCCCGGCCCGTTTACTTGCTGAATCGCTCAACGCAGCTCATTATGGCAATGGTGGTTATATGACCCAACCGATAGGAAATTTCTTCAGCTCCTTCATGTCGATGAATCAGATCATCAATGCTGAATACTCGATGTGGTGGGTATATTCCATCATGCTTGCAGCATTTTTTGTTGCTATGCCATTTTCGCGCTACATGCATATTCTGACCGAAATATTCCTGATAACATTCAGAAATCTTGGGATGAAGCCGGCTGATAATCTTCAGGGATATACGCGTTTCGAAATCAATTCATGCAGCCGTTGCGGTATTTGCATCGACAAGTGTCAGCTGAGTTCTGCTGCGGGAATCAGCAATGTGCAGCCAGCCTATTTTATTCAAAGCGTACGATATAATCTGCATTTCGAAGACCGGGCCTACAATTGTCTGATGTGCGGTCGTTGCAACACCTATTGTCCGGTGAAAATCGATGTGACCAATATGCGGAATATCACCCGCAAAATGGCCAACGAAGCCGTTTCTTTCCGTTATGACTATCTGCCGGAAATCAAAAAGGACGAGTTGGCTGAAGTGACGAATGTGGTTTATTTTGCGGGCTGTATGTCGCATCTGACGCCAACCATCCCGCTGGCCATGAAGGCCATTTTCAACGAAGCCGGAATCACCTATGATTTTGTGGATGAGGATGGAAGCATGTGTTGCGGCCGGCCTTTGAAGCAGTCGGGGCTGACTGATGCTGCAGCGGAGCTGCGCGAAAAACTCACAGAGCTGATCAGATCGAGGAATTCGATGATACTGGTGACCAGCTGTCCGATTTGTTATAAGACATTCAAGGAAGATTACAATCTGAAAATGCACGTTGTACATCATACAGAACTGATAAAAATCCTGATTGAGAGCAAACGGTTGAAACCGCGCAAAGAAGATATGTCAATCGTATATCATGATCCATGTGAACTCGGCCGTGGATGCGGTGAATATGATAGTGCACGCATGGTTTTGAAACAGGTCGGGAATATTGTTCCCATCGATCAGGAAAAGGAAAAAGGTTTGTGTTGTGGTGGCAGCATTTCTAATCTGAAAGTGCCATATGAAAAGCGAGAACTCATGGCCGCTGATGCAGTGAAGCAACTATCTGCCGGCAATCCTGATGTGATTGTAACGGCTTGTCCGTTATGCAAAAAGACCATGGCCAAACATGCCGACGGAAAAATGAAGGACATTGCCGAAGTGGTGGCCGAGGCGCTGGCTACCGAAAAGCAGGCTGAAACCCAGGAAGAAGAGGTTTTGTTTTTATCGGTGAAGTAGGAGAGGTTGTTTAACTTTACGGTAGAATGTCGGGGAACCAACATTCTGTCGGGAGTTTATCCCGCTGCAAGCGGTACCAGACATTTTTAGGATCAGAGGAGCGGACACGGAATTCCGCCGGCAGGCGGACAGGCTGTTGGTTTCGCATCTGCGCAATTATTCCCGACAATTCCACGTCAGCAATGACTTGATGAAAGCCTCTTCTTGCTGACGGTAGAATGTCGGGACGGTGACCAATTATGCAGATAATACTGTAAAACTCCATTCACTGACAATTCATTATCTTTGCGGTATAATATTTTCAGAAATGAATAAAGGTAATGCTAAATGTAGTGACTGTGCATTCCGCAACCAGGTATGCCAGTCGATGAATGATGAAGAATTTTCGCAACTGAATGACAGTACGAGAGTGATGACCTATGAAAAAAGTGAACCCATTATTGTTCAGGGAAGTGAGATAAGATATCTTGTTTATATTTCTTCAGGACTGGTGAAGCTGGAGCATGTACCTGAAAACAAGGAAATTCATATTCCGGCAATAATTAAAGCGCCGGCCCTCATCAGCGGAAGTTTTCAATTTTCATCACCTGTAAATCTCTATTCGGTTATTGCCATAGAAGACACTACGGCATGTTTGATTGATATCAATGTTGTCAGGGACCGGCTGAAACTGAATTCACTTTTCAGTGTAAGGATATTTGAAATGCTTTCGACATTCTATCAGAGGGTACTTGACAAGCAGCTGACACTTGCCTGCAAACGTGTTCCCGGGCGGATTGCAGCGGCTTTACTTATGTTCAGCGAAAAATTCTACAACTCCGATAAATTTATATTTCCGTTGACGCGTCGCGAGATTTCGCATCTTACATCATGCAGCGAAGAGAATGTAATCCGCACTCTGAGTAGTTTTGAGCAGGATGGCATTATTACGGTGAGTGGCAAGTCCGTTCAGATTATTCAGCCGGAAAAGCTGAAGAGAATTTATGATATTGGGTAGTAAAAATCCCTCGAAGGGTTTCAAACCCTTCGAGGGATTGTACATATAAAAAATCACAACCCTTTCAGATTGTGATTTTGCAGTATTCTTCAATTAAAGTATTACCAGCGTTTTGGTTTGTTGTCGGAGTTGTATCCACCTCGGCCACCGCCACGGTTTCCGCCGCTATAACCACCACCGCGGTTTCCACCGCCACCGAAATTGCCTTTCGGACGGTCTTCACGCGGACGTGCTTCGTTAACAGAGATCACTTTGCCGTCATAAGTGGCTTCGTGAAGTTCTTTAATGGCTTTGGCTGCTGCTTCGTCATCGGGCATTTCAACAAAACCGAAGCCTTTTGAACGGCCGGTTTCGCGATCCATAATGATTTTGGCAGAAGTAACTTCGCCATACTCTTCGAAAACTGATTTTAAGTCTTCGTCTTTCAGACGATAACTCAGGTTTGAAATGTAAATGTTCATTGTTTGTTTTTGTTGATAATAGTGTGTTTTCCATTGAAAGCGATATAACCTACAGCACTATTAATAACAACAATGACAATCAGTTTATGTCTTCCAATGCGCTGCAAATGTACGAATAATTTTTGATTTATTTGCGGAAGAATTATTTTCAGTGTTAATTTTGTGAGGAATCTGGGAAACTGACCGATTGTTGTTACAACAATTCATTTGTTTATCAGTTGAAGTAGCCCCATGAATTTTTTTGCAAATTTTCTGCATTCAGCCTATGTGTTGCATTTTCCATTAACATTGAAATTGACTGAATAAAAAGCTTTGGGTAAAAATATTGTTATAAACAATTGACTGAAAGATATTTATGATTTCACGACGTTTTTGTTTCATTAGTCAGTTGAATAATAGTTTTTAATCTAAAACATCTAATTACATTTGCAAACTTTTAATTGAAACTAATGAAAAAACTATTTGTTTTGTGTTTAATGTTTTCTGTCCTGACCAGTTTCGGACAGATTATTTTTCAGGAAGACTTTGATGGTGTTGGTGGTCCCACAGCGGGCGGGGCAGGCACATATACATTTCCTTCGGGATGGCTGTTAGCCAATGTCGACAACCTGATACCCGCTTCGGCAGTAAGCTATATAAACCAAGCCTGGGAACGTCGCGAAGATTTTGCCAATAATGTTGCTGATTCCTGTGCGTTCAGCACATCATGGTATTCACCGGCTGCATCGGCCGACGACTGGATGTGGACGCCTGCTATTGGCCCGCTACCAGGTAACTGCAGACTTACCTGGAATGCTGTTGCATACGACCCTGCTAATCCCGATGGGTACGAAGTCCGTATTATGACAGTTGCTCCTACCGGATACACAGGTGCCATTGGCAATATGGTAACTTCATCAACAGTTATTTTTTCAATCCCCGCTGAGGTTTCGGCCTGGACCGCCCGTGAAACGAGCTTAAGCAGTTATGTTGGCCAAACGGTTTATATTGGCTTTCGCAACAATTCTGCTGACAAATTCCTCCTACTGATTGATGATTTGGTTGTTGAACAGGTTGTAAGCTATGATATTGCGCTGAGTTCACCAAATGTAGCTTCGCAATACACAATGGTTCCGGCATCTCTGGCCGACAGTATTTTGTTTCCTGGCGCAACTATTTTAAATAATGGTCTGCAGACTGTTCATAATGTAGAATTATCTGTCAATATTAAAAATGAATTAGGAACAGTCGTTTATACTGATTCATCGATGGTTGACTCATTGATTTCTGCTACTTCAGTAAACCTCACAACTCCAGCTTTTTCTGCCACCGCAACTGGACAGTATTATATTCATTACTCAATCAGTATGACTGAGCCCGACGGTAATCCTGTCAACGATACACTTTCTGTTTTTGGAATAGAAGTTTCCGATAGTGTTTATGCCCGCGACAATGGCATTTCCGTAGGCGCACTTGGTATAGGTTCAGGCACTGGAGGCTATCTGGGACAGGATTTTCATTTGACAAAGACAAGTCTCCTTTCATCGGTAGGATTATATGTTATGAGTGGATATACCGGAACCCCTCTCTCAGTGGGCATTTGGAGTATGACTGCTGGCATGCCTGATTCGTTGATTGCTTCAACTGATACAATTCTTTATCCCGACGACTCTGCTCGATATTACATTTTGCAAATGCATACTTCAAACGGAGATCTTTATCTGAATGCAGGTGATTATGTTTTTACAGCCATTGAATTCGACAGTACTATTCAGGTTGGTCAGGCGGCTCAAATTTTCACAATCGGCCATACCTGGGTCAACTGGCCTGCGTCTCCCGCTGGTGGCTGGGCCAATATGGAATACTTCGGAGCATCTTTCAAGCGTGTCAGTATGCTGCGTGCAAATTTTAGCGATGTATGTAGTGCGTTTTTTCCAAGCGTTGCAACCACTGATGCGAGCTGTGTAACCTGTCCTGATGGCTCTGCAACCGTTGTTCTTGCAGGTGGTTTAGCTCCATTTCAATTTTCATGGTCCAATGGCGACACAACCCAAACGGTAAATAACCTTCTGCCTGACGATTATACGGTAACTGTCACGGATTCGCTTGACTGTGCAACAACCATTGATGTTCAGATAAGTTTTCCTGATGGTGTTATTGAAAACGAATTTGTGGTCAATGTTTTCCCTAATCCAAGTCAGGGTGAAGTTACCATTCAAACCGATGATCTGAATGGTCAGTCAATAATAGTCGATATTTTCGATGTGACTGGAAAATCGGTTTTCAATACTGTTATGAACGAATCAACAATGCTGATAGAGGGACTTTCAGCCGGTATTTATAACATCAGACTTGTTTATAACAACGAGATTGTATTAAGGAAACTGGTGGTAGAATAATTATGCAATTGTAAAAAAAAAGCTGCCAATTCATTGACAGCTTTTTTTTATTTCTTTATTCAGGAAAGCTTCATTTCTACAAATTCATCTATATCACCACCTTTAAAATTGAAGGAATCGCAGAAATAGAAACACTCTTTCTTCTGATAACATGACGGTCTCATCATTTATTTTATAAAAAGTTGCATTTATTTCTTGAACTTAGGAATCATCAAATATTGATTAAAGTAAAAGTAGCATTTTCCCCATTTATTTGAATTCGCCACCATTAAACCATTCCGTACCTACGGCACAGCCATTATTCTGTTTTGGAGCTACCGATATTTTGTCCCTGACGGGACGAGGAAATATTGTTGACCATTTTGTTGTACATTTTCCATGAGGAATCTGTATTAATCTCTATTATAGCAATAATTGAAAAACTCAACATGAGAACCTATCTTCAAGAGTCCGAAATGCAATGAAGAATCTGGAAGAGTCTGAAGCTGAGACCTCTTACCAAATATTCCATGTTCCGGGTTGGGTGTAGTCTTATAGTTTTTTCTGCAGGGTTTAGTCTTGGAGACTAAACCCAACAAATCATTTTTTAAGACTACACCCATCGGTAGAACTATGGAATGTTGGATTGCGAGAAATTGTTTTGAGCAATGCTCGAAGCGGTCATTTTGCAGAATCTGCCAAAAATTCTACCTTTGTAACTAAATCGATTGATATGAAGACTTTAGTTTTATTACGTCACGGAGAAAGTGAATACAACAGCCAGAACCGCTTCACGGGCTGGACTGATGTGAATCTGAGCGAAAAAGGAATTACCGAAGCCCGCACTGCTGGCAAAGCATTGAAGGAAAACGGTTTTGAATTCGATATTGCCTATACTTCTGTTTTGCGCCGCGCCATAAAAACACTGTGGCTGGCACTTGAAGAAATGGATCGTATGTGGCTTCCCATCAAGCATTCATGGCGTCTGAATGAAAAACATTATGGCACTTTGCAGGGTCTCAACAAATCGGAAATGGCAGCCAAATACGGCGAAGAGCAGGTGCTTTTGTGGCGCCGCGCCTACGATGTGCGTCCGCCGCTGTACGATGAAGCCGACGTAAAGCCATTTCTCAATGAAGCGCGCTATAAAGATGTTGACAATCTGATTTACATGCGCGGCGAATGTCTGAAAGACACTGTTGAGCGCGTGATTCCACTTTGGGAAAATGAAATTGCGCCTGCCATCAAGAGCGGCCAGCGCATTATCATTGCAGCTCATGGCAACAGCCTGCGCGCTGTGGTGAAATATCTCGAAGGCATGAGCGACGAAGCCATTCTGAAATACAACATTCCAACCGGAATCCCGCTTGTGTACACACTCGACGATGATCTGAAAGTGATTTCTTCGAAATATCTGGCCGATGAGGAAACGCTGAAAGCCGCGTTGGATAAGGTTGCAGGGCAGGGGAAAGCGAAATAGCGGTGAGCAGTGAGTGGTGAGCAGTGATAATGTGGAAATGTGCGACTGCGTCAATGTGTCGCGGAGTTTATCCCGCTGTCAGCGGGGCGAATGTGGGAATATGAGATGCGTGAAAATGTGATGCTTCGCAATGTGGAAATGTGGGAATATGAGATGTGGTGATGTGATAATGTGATGATTTGAAAATTTGATAATTTGAAAGTGCGTTGATTAGAGAATGTTGTCTACTTTCAGTAAAAATCCGCTCAT
>CAZJOL010000143.1:0-7145 GCA_964547605.1 uncultured Bacteroidaceae bacterium
ATTATAATTCGGGAAAATATGCCAAGGCTAAGGAATATTTCGAAGAAGCTGCGGGAAATGGCTACACGCCTGCGGTACGCAATCTCGGCATTTATTACCTGGCCTATGAAGCGGATTACAACATGGCATTCAAAAAGCTGACCAGGGCTGCCAATGAAGGGGATGAAGATGCCATTACGAATCTCATCAACATGTATGAAAACGGCCAGGTATATGGCTATGTTGATGATGCTGATGCCGACTACTGGTACAGCATTCTGTACGAAACGAATACTGATTACTGAAAATAATTTATTGTCCTGCCTATGATAGTCGTTTGCGGAAACTGTAAAGCAAAGCTGAAGCTTGATCTGCCGCCCGAAGCGGAAGGTAAGCCCATCCGTTTCAAATGCGCCAAATGCGGACAGATGAATCAGGTCAGCCTTCCCACTGCCGAAGCATCGGTGAAACCGGTTGAGCCTAAACAGCCTGCAGAGCCGGCTCCGGCACCAAAGCCCATGCAGGAGCCCAAGCCCGTTGTTCCCGGATGGCTTGTTGTTCATGACGAAAATGCACCTGTGCAGACGTTTGAACTCAAACCAGGGATAAACACGGTGGGCCGGATCTCGCAGCAGAAGCCATCGGACATTATGATTGAAACGAACGATACTTTCATGAGCCGCTGTCACTTTACACTCGAAGTGATTCCGGCACCCAAAGGCCGATTCGATTTTATTCTTTCGGACAACAAAAGTGCAAACGGAACATTTCTGAATGCCGATAAAAACAAGCGGCTAAGTGAAACAGACCAATGGTACATCAAAGACGGCGACACCATTCAGGCCGGACGCACCAAGATTGTTCTGAAAACGGGTGAGTCTTCCGGCGACCGCATGCAGGCCGAAAAGAAAGTGAAACAGACCGATTATTCGAAAACAATTATTCTTTGATTGATATGAAAATCAGCATCCGAAACCCGCTTGCACTGAACGAAACAGGTCAGCGCGAAAACAACGAAGATTCGGTTTTCCCCAAAAAAAATCAGGCGACATCCGATGACCGTCTGTTTCTGGTGTGCGATGGTGTTGGTGGAATTGAGAAAGGCGAAATCGCCAGTTCGCTTGTCTGTAATGCGCTTGCAGCCAGTATTCCGGGCAATGTACCCTCACCGGTAACGGAGCAGTTTTTCCGCGATGCATTTTATCACGCACAGGAATTTATCGATCGTTACATAACTGAACATCCTGATGCGCATGGTATGGCAACAACACTTACGATGCTGTCATTGAACGATAGTGGTGCAAGCATCATGTGGTGCGGCGACAGCCGTGTGTATCATTTGCGCAAAGGCAAAATATTTTTCCGTACAACCGATCATTCCTATGTTGGAGAGCTAGTCCGGAACGGAGTCATTACAGAGGAAGAAGCAGCCGTGCATCCGCAGAAAAACGTGATCACGCGCGCCATGCAAGGCCAGACAACAAAACCTGTGAAGCCTGAAATCGTACATATTTCTGATGTCAAAGCGGGAGATCAGTTTTTTCTTTGCTCCGATGGAATTCTCGAAAGTCTGTCCAGTTCTGCCCTTGAGACGATTCTTTCAGAAAATGATACTGAGACAGCGATCGAAAAAATCAGAGAATTATGCATGGCAAATTCGCGCGACAACTATTCCTGCTATCTGATCAGCATTGATAACGTGAGCGGTTCCGGTCATGACATTGTAAAAGCAGTTGCTGAAAACGAAGGTGAAGGACTGATTGTCGAGGCACATCTGATAGACGAGAAACCAGCGAAGCCAAACAAAACGAAAAAGAAATTCTCGTTGCAGGATTTGGGAGCCGGCGGGAAAATTCTGCTGGTGATATTACTCGTCGGAATCATATTTTCAATCTGGTTTTTCGGATTGCACAAGCCAGCTGAAAGTAAGGTTGTTGCAGACAGTGACAGTCTTGCCGTAGTGACACCCAAAGGTCCAAGCGCCGGAGATCTGGTGGCAAGAGTCGAAAACATCATTTCATACACCGAAGAGAACATGACCGGAGACAGTCTGGATGCGGCCCGCGAAATATTGCACGACACGATTATTCCGGCCGGCACGGCAAAGAATCTTATTTTGCAGATTCAGGACCTTGAGCAATTGTGTGAGATGCTTTCAGAGGTTCAGGCCGATACCTCTGAAAAGAAAGGTCCTGAACTGAAAAAGTATAAAAGCAGTATTGATAAAATCATCGACTTTGAGCCGGAATCTGAGGGTTTGTATATTGAGAACTTTATTTCTCAGGCCGAAGAGTTGAAAAATGAATTGAAGTAGTACATTCATCGAAAAAATCAATTATCTTAGTGTTTGTTTTTCAAAACTGAACGGAATGCAGAATAAAATCAGAATCGGAAGGGCGGGGGACAACGACGTGGTGATCAATCAGCCGGTTGTGAGCGGTCATCATGCCGAAGTGACCATGATGGGGCCTGGCGTTTTTTCTGTTGAGGATCTCGGATCGACCAACGGAACTTTTGTGAATGGAAACCGCATCCGAAGCGCACAGATAAGTTTGCAGGATAAATTATTACTTGGGAATATTGAAATTTCGGTCGCAAAAATTTTCGGGCTGCAACAACCTGCACCTGCTGCACCAGTGAATCAGGGCGGGAACCAGCAGATGGCCGGAGCGAAGAACCCATTGGATTTCAGGGCCGAATTCGGGCAACTGCGGTTTGTTTTTCAGCGTTACACTGATTACCGGCAGCAGATCAATAAAAAATACAACATGAAAATGGTGATGATAAGAATCGTCATCAGTGTTGCACTCGGACTTCTGTCTTTCCTGGTCATTTCAATGGCCGATGACAGCAATTCAATGCTTCGCTACATCATATCACCAGTCGTGATGGGCCTTACCATGGGAGTTTCCATGATGGCCGGAAACAATCCGAAAAAAGAGCAGGAACTGAAAGCATTGAAAATTGAGCTTTTCAAAAATTACGTCTGTCCCAATCCGAAATGCCGCATGCAGCTCGGAGAGAAGGAATGGGAGCTGTGGGCATTGGGTCATACCTGCCCGAAATGCAATGCTATCTGGAGTGATTAATAACAAAAACAAACAGAATATGAGCAACAATCCTTTTGACAACAGTCAGTTTCCGAATGGCGAACGTCCGGCACCGATTGATCTGAGTGGAAATCAGGTGCGTCCGAAAACCATTGATAAGAAAAAGGCAACCACCAATGCCATCCTTGCCGGAGTGGGAGGTGCAGCGGCCGGAGCAGGCGGATTCTATGTTTCGCAGATACTCACCGATAAGGATGAAGTGGTTGATGCAGAAGTTGTCGGAGCCGCATCTGCCAACGCTTCGCATAAATCATCGGCGGATTCCGATGCAGCCGGAGAGCATGAAAGTTTTCTGAAAAACGCCGCTCTGAGCGGAGATTCGGAAGATGACAGTCAGGAAGATGAAATCATCGATGATCCGGATATGATCAAAGTGGGCGACGAAAACGGTTATGTCAATGCTGTTCTTGTTGATACAAACGAAGACGGAGTCTATGATTCAGCCCTTTCGGTTGATCCGATTTACGGCAATGCAACTCCGCCGCCCGCATCAGAACCCGTTGTTGAAAGTCCAGGCCTGCCCGATGCCTATGCCGATCAGGATTACGACGGGAAAGTCGATTCGATTATTGTTGATGAAAATCAGGACGGAGTCTACGATACAGAGATTGAGCTTGTAAATGATTCAGCTACTTACAGTGATTCTGTATATACTTACACTCCGGAGCCATACGAGGTTCTGGACATTGCTGACAATGTAAACGACAATATGAGTTTTGCCGAAGCCTTCGCAACGGCTCGTGAAGAAGTAGGCGCCGGAGGTATTTTCTACTGGCAGGGCAAGCCTTATGGAACCTATTACGAAAGCGAATGGAATTCGATGAGCGAAGATGATAAATCCGATTACTGGGATGCTGTTTACAAAACCACCACAGGCAGTGAAGATTCGTATGATGCACCGGTTGCACCTGAGCCCATCGGAGAATATGATGTGCTGGATGTAGCTGACAATGTAAATGATGATATGAGCTTTGCCGATGCATTTGCTGCTGCGCGTTCCGAAGTCGGCGCCGGTGGCATTTTCTACTGGCATGGAAAAGCGTATGGCACCTATTATGAAAACGAATGGGCCGGCATGAGCGAAGAAGACAAAGCAGATTACTGGGATGCCGTAGCCCGCACCACATCGGACGATGACGGAGGTTCATATTCACCACCGGCACCCGAACCCGGTTATACACTTGATGTTGCGCATGGTGTGAGCGAAGACATGAATTTCAGCGAGGCCTTTGCCTCAGCACGCGAAGAAGTAGGACCCGGCGGTATTTTCTACTGGCATGGCAAACCCTATGGAACCTATTATGAAAACGAGTGGAATGCGATGGATGAAGAAGACAAGGCTGAGTACTGGGATGCTGTAGGCCGCACCACTGCTTCGGATGACGAAGGTTATTACGGAGAATTCGAAGATCAGTACGATCCGTATTTGTCCGATTACGACGGAGACGGATTGAGTGATGCTGATGACACCACTCCATATGGTGATGATGAATTAGGTATTGGCGGATGATTAATTTAAAAAATCTGACATTATGATAACACAGGTTCGTTGCGGCAAATGCAATTCTGCTCTTCGTTTCGATGCATCTAAACTGAAAGAGGGCGTGAATTTCCTGAAGTGCTCCAAATGCAATACACTCAATAAAATTGTGAGAGGCATTGCAAAAGACACAAAGAAACACATGGAAAATAATTTTCCGAAACAAAACGATTGATAAGTTGTGTCATTATAAAGTAGTGCGAAGTTTATAAACTTCGCACTACTTTGTATATGGATTTTCATTAACTTTGACCTGTGAAACCGCATGAAGTCCAGTCGAACCGTGAGCTTGAGATGGCGTTTGAGTTTGTGTACCGCACAAACCGTAACGTATATCTGACTGGGCGTGCCGGAACCGGTAAAACAACTTTTTTGAACCGCTTGCGGAATGAATGTCCCAAGCGCATGGTGATTGTGGCTCCGACCGGAGTTGCTGCGATCAATGCCGGAGGAGTGACCATTCACAGCATGTTTCAGCTGCCGTTTGCGCCGTTTTTTCCTGAGTCGGCAGGACTGCAGAACAATCCGCTCAACGCCATCCGATATCGTAAACAAAAGATCCGACTGCTGAAAAGCATCGATCTGCTGGTGATTGATGAAATCAGTATGGTGCGGGCCGACATTCTCGATGCGGTTGATTCACTGCTGCGTCGCTACCGGCATTCCAATCAGGTGTTTGGAGGTGTGCAGGTACTCATGATCGGAGATGTGCATCAGCTGCCACCTGTGGTGAAGGAAGACGAATGGAAAATGCTGCGCCTGTATTACCGCAACATGTATTTTTTCAGTAGTAAGGCATTTGCCAATGCCAGTCCTGTAGTCATTGAGCTGCAACAGATTTTTCGTCAGAGCGATCTCGATTTTATTCTGCTGCTTGAAAAAATCCGCAACAACGGAATGGATGCCAATACCATGCAGTTGCTGAATCAGCGATATAACAAGCATTTCAATCCATCGGCTCATCCGGGTTATATTATTCTGACCACACATAATTCGCAGTCAGCTGCCATCAACGACAAACGGCTTGAGGAGCAGCCCGGCGAAGAATTTTCGTTCGAAGCTGAAGTGAAAGGCGAATTTCCCGAATACAATTATCCAACATTCAAAACACTTGTTCTCAAGCCGGGTGCACAGGTGATGTTTGTCAAAAACGATCTGGCGCCGGAGAAGCGATATTACAACGGAAAAATCGGAAAGATTGTTCATATCGAAGATGACAACATTGTTGTACAGTGTCCCGAAGATGATGACACCATTGATGTTGGAATGGTTTCGTGGAGCAATATCCGTTTCGCGCTGAACGAGGCAACAAAGGAAATTGAAGAAGAGGAAATCGGCTCCTTCACTCAGTATCCGCTCAAGCTCGCCTGGGCAATAACCATACATAAGAGCCAGGGTCTGACATTTGACAAGGTCGTGGTCGATGCTGCGCAGGCATTTGCTCATGGGCAGGTGTATGTGGCGCTCAGCCGCTGCCGCACACTTGAAGGATTGGTGCTGAGTTCGGCCATTGGATATGGAAGTGTGATCACGGATAACAACGTGGTCGACTTTAATCGCCGGAGCGAAGATCTGGTGCCCGATGACAGAGAGCTTGAAGTCTCGAAAGTACAATTCCGCAACGAAATATTGTCACAGCTTTTCGATTTCAGTGAAATGCTGAACCGCTTGATCCACCTTCGTCGTCTGGCTCTGGATGCGGGCGAGAGTGTTTCATCCGCTTTGGTTCCAGACACGGAGCATACTACTGTATTCCTGAACAAGGAAATAATTGATGTCGCATCAAAATTCCGCAGACAGCTTGATGCCTTGTTTTCATTGACCGGAACTGAGGAAGGGGAGAAGCATCTGAAAGACCGCGTGCTGTCTGCCGCTGCATATTTTAAAGATAAACTGGCAACGATTTTTGATTATACCGCATATACGGATTTTGATTCCGACAACATGAGCGAGCAGCAGGAATTGAAAGAGCTCGCCGAAGATCTGCAGAAAATGGCGGTCATTGCCCGCGCCTGTTTCGATGCGCTTTTGAAGGACTTTGATGTTTTTTCACTGCTACGCATCCGCTCCGATGCCGATCTTGATTTTCGCTTTGTTTCGCGCAGAGAGCGTAGTGTGCGTAAAGATTCAAAGTTGAGCTCCGTCATAGAATATCCTGAATTGTATAACATCCTCAAAGCATGGAGAGACGATCTGGCCGATAATTCAAACATGGAGCGTTATCGCGTAATGCCGAACAAGGCGCTTGAAGAAATGGCCAACATGCTGCCCACAACGCTTGAAGAACTGAAGATAGTAAAAGGCCTCGGCAAAAAGAAAATCGAATTCTTCGGAACCGAATTATTGAAAATAATCGCAAAATATTGCATGGAGAATGATTTGAAAACGGTTGAATTCCCAACAGATGAGCCGGCTCCGAAAGCATCGAAGAAAAAGAAAGGCGTGTCGGCCGAAGTATCTCTCGAAATGCTGCGCGATGGATACAGTGTTGCAAAGATCGCACTGGAACGCAATCT
>CAZJOL010000144.1:0-7144 GCA_964547605.1 uncultured Bacteroidaceae bacterium
TGAACAAAAAGAACTCAACAATTCAACAACGATGAAACACAGAATCATTTTACTAACGCTGATACTATTCATGTGCGGGCGGGGGTTCGCTCAGGAAAAGCTCAGTCTGACTCTTGGTCAGGCGCAGGAATACGCGCTTGCCCATAACCGCTCTCTCAAAAATGCATCGCTCGACATTCAGAAAGCCGAAGCCAACAAATGGTCAACGCTTTCAACCATGTTGCCTCAGGTAAACGGGTCCGTCGATTATGCAAACATGATGGGATATCAACTCACCATGATGGGATTTGACATTGCCATGCCGCCCTATGCCACCATTGGTGTGACCACTTCAATCTCGCTGAGTGCATCGCAGGTGATTGGCGTACAGATGCAGAATATTGCTGCAAAAATGGCTGACATCACTTTGAAGCAAACCGAACAGCAGGTCACCAACCAGGTAAAGACATTGTATTTCTCTGCGCTTGTGATGGAAGAAACAACTGTTTTGCTTGATTCAAATCTTGCCAATATGAAGAAACTGCTTGCGCATACCGAGAATTCAGTTAAAGTAGGCATACTCAATCAGACCGATGCAGATCAGCTTGCAGTGCAGATTGTAACAGTTGAGAACACAATCAATTCTGTCAAACGATCGCTCGAAATGATATACAATGCTTTGCGCCTGCAGCTGGGAATCAGCGTGGATACAGAGATTGAGCTTACCCAGGCCATTGACGAACTCGTGAATATTGAGAAAGCAAATTCATTGCTCAGTGTTGGATTTTCTTCGGAAAACAGCTTCAGTTATCAATTGCTGAAAAGCAGTGTTGATCTTTCAAAAGCACAGGTCAACATGAAAAAGTGGGCTTATGCTCCATCAATCTCGGCATATCACAGCTACACCAAAAAAGAATATTTCAGCGATGAGCCAACAATGAACATGACACCACCGAACATCATAGGGCTCTCTCTGAAGGTGCCGATTTTTTCGAGTGCCAGCAGATATGCCTCACTGAAAGCCGCTCAGATTGATTATGAAAAACAACTCAACACATTAGCCGATGCAGGTGAAGGTCTGTTGATCCAGCACCGTCAGCTGTGTTTCAATCTCAGCAGTGCACTCGAAACATATGAAACGCAAAAGAAAAACATTGAAGTCAACCAGCGGATTTTCGAAGACATTTCGCGCAAATTCGAGAATGGTATGGCTTCGAGTCTTGAAGTCACAACGGCAGGTTCAGGGCTGATTACGGCACAGAGCAATTATGTTCAGACATTGCTGAATCTTGTCTCTGCCCAGATTGCACTTGAAGAATTACTGCAAAACGGAAATTAAAAAAATGAAAACAATAAAAAAACAAAATAAAATGAACAGATTGTTTCAGACAATAATTGTGGTTGGCCTGGCCGCAGTGGTCGCCAGTTGCGGAACCAAAGGGAAATCGGAAGAACAGGCCGTTGTGGAAAACAAGGTTGAGAAAGTGAAAGTGGAAGCGATCCAGAAGCAAACGGTCGCCCGCAAACTTGATGTTTCTGCCACGCTCGAGGGCTACGAAACCATGAAAGTCTCTCCTTCACTCACCGGAAACATTGAGCACATCTATGTTGAGGTGGGCTCGTATGTTGGTGCCGGACAAATGCTGGTGCGTATGGACCAGAATAAATACAACACTGCGAAGCTTGGTTTCACGCAGGCCAGCATTGAGTTTGACCGCGTCAAGGCATTGAAGGAAACCAATACCGTTTCGCAGCAAACCTACGATCAGGCAAAACTGGGTTATGATCAGGCAAAGGAAAGTCTGAATTTCCTTACTGAAAACACATTTGTAAAATCCCGTTTCCCCGGTGTCGTTTCCGCAAAGAATTATGTGGATGGTGAGTTGTACAGCGGTGCTCCGATTCTTGTCATCACCCAGATCAATCAGCTGAAAGCGCTGGTGTCAATTCCCGAAAGTTATTTTCCACTCATCAAAAGCGGAATGACGATGAATCTGAATTCTGATATTTACAAAGGTGAATCATTCCCTGCAACCATCGAAACCGTTTATCCGACCATTGATCCGTCGACGCATACATTCCAGGCAAAACTCCGGATTCCGAACGGAACATCAAAACTCCGTCCCGGTATGTTTGTGCGCACGACGCTTGAAATGGGCGAAGTGGATGCATTGCTGGTGCCTTATCAGGCCGTGCTGAAACTGACAGGATCGAATGAGCGTTTTATTTTCATCAACAACAATGGCGTTGCAAAACGTGTTTCAGTCACGCTTGGACAGCGCTACGACGAGAAAGTGGAAATCATTTCGGATCAGGTGAAGGAAGGTGATCAGCTCATCGTGGTTGGTCAGTCAAAACTTGTTGACGGATCCAAACTGGAGGTGATTAAATAATATCTGAACACTTTCATTTGCAAACCGCGCCAGAACTGATGAATCGGAAACTACGCGCAACGGTGAACAAATGCAAAAACTGAAAAACAATGGCTATTTACAAAACAGCAATCAATAAACCGGTCACAACGATCCTTATTTTTGTGGCCATCCTGGTGATAGGGTTATTCTCGTTCTCGAGATTACCAATCGACCAGTTCCCTGATATTGAAGCACCATATATTACCGTAATGACAACCTATCCCGGAGCAAGTTCCAGCGAGGTTGAAACCAATGTTACCAAGGTGCTCGAAAATTCACTCAACTCTGTTGACGGTCTCGATGAGCTTACTTCCACATCGAAGGACAACATGTCTCTGATCATGCTGAAACTCAAGTGGGGAACCAATCTCGATGAGGTCATCAATGATGTCCGTTCATACATCGATCTTACCAAGGATTATTTACCGAGCGGTTGTTCAAATCCTTTCATTTTCAAATTCAGCACCAGTATGATACCCATCATCATGTTTGCTGTCACTGCTGATGAGAGTTATGCCGGCCTTGATAAAATTCTGAATGATCAGGTTGTTCCTCAGCTCAACCAGGTGGATGGAATCGGAAACATTTCCATTTCGGGTTCACCGATCCGTTATGTGTATATCGATCTCGATCAGGATCAGATGGATGCATTCGGAATCTCGCTTGAACAGGTGGGTTCGGCCATCAGCAGCAATAACCTGAACGTTTCTTCGGGTACCGTGAAAATGGACAAGGAACAATATGCTTTGCAGGTGAGAAGTGAGTATATTGAGAGTGACGAAATTTCGAACATCGTTGTGAAAACAACCATGGACGGAAGGCAGGTGTTTGTGCGTGATATCGCCCAGGTTAAAGACACCATCAAAGATCTGACTCTTGATGAAAAAGTGAACGGAAAAAATGGTGTGCGACTGGTGATCACAAAACAATCCGGAGCCAATACCGTTCAGGTTGCATCTGATGTGCAGAAACAGCTTGAGAGTATTAAATCAACTCTACCTTCCGACATTAATATTTCAGTAATCTATGATTCAGCTGAAACAATTCAGAATTCAATTTCAAGTCTTGAAGAATCAATCATGTATGCACTTCTTTTTGTTGTGCTGGTGGTGCTCTTCTTCCTCGGACGCTGGCGTGCAACGCTGATCATCGCACTCACCATTCCCATTGCGCTGGTGGGTTCATTCGTGTATCTGGCTTTTGTCGACAGCTCGCTCAACATTATTTCATTGTCATCACTCACCGTCGCCATCGGACTTGTGGTGGATGATGCGATTGTGGTGTTGGAAAACATCATCAAGCATATTGAACGGGGCTCTACACCACGCGAGGCGGCGGTTGCTGCAACCAACGAAGTGTGGGTTTCGGTTATTGCAACCACCCTTGTGATTATTGCAGTATTCCTTCCTCTTACAATGCTCGGCGGTATGGCCGGTATCATGTTCAAGGAACTTGGCTGGATCGTTACCATTGTCATTGCCATCTCGGCCGTTGTTGCCATCTCGCTTACACCAATGCTTGCATCGAGAATCCTGCGCAAGAAAAAAGTTTCGCTTGACAGTGAAGGACATCTTGTTGAAGAAAAAGAAAAGTCGCTGTGGTATGACCGTACCATCGGAAAAGTGCTCCACAAGCTCGATCTGCGCTATGCCAATATTCTGCGTTGGTGTCTCAATCACAAAAAACTGACGATGCTGATCGTGGTCATTTTCTTCGTTTTGTCGTTGATTCCCGCACTGACAGGGCAGATTGGTACCGACTTCATGCAGCAGAGCGATGGCGGCCGGCTTAAGGTTACAGCTGAACTGCAGCGTGGAACACGTTTGGAGGAAACCATGAAAACCGCACGCAGACTCGAAAGCCGCTTTATGGAAATCGCTCCTGAAATTAAAATTATCTCTACAACTGTTGGTTCCAGCGACGAGGCCACCATTTCAGCCATGTTCTCAACAGCCACCAACAACAAGATTTCGATGACGGTGGTGTGCAGCGACAAGAGCGAACGTAACCGAAGTATTTTTGAAATCGCCGAAGTGCTGCGTCAGGAAATGGCGTTGTATCCGGAACTTACTACCTTCCAGGCACAAATTGCCAGCATGATGGGAGGCGGAAACGCCGGGTCTTCGACAGTGAATATTGAAATTTACGGATACGATTTCGATCAGACAGCCGTAATGGCCGAAACAGTAAAGAAAGCCGTTTCGGAAAATGTTAAGGGAGCCCGTGATGTCACCATCAGCCGCGAGCCCGATCGTCCTGAGCTGAAAGTGGTGGTTGACAAAGAAAAACTGGCTTTGCACGGACTGTCTTCTTCTGCTGTTTCGATGTATGTTCGTAATCGTGTACTGGGAATGAATGCTGGTTTTCTGAAGGAAGAGGGTGATGAATTCAATATTCTTGTCCGTCTGAAAGAAGAAGACCGCAACTCAATCAGTGCTGTGCAGAATCTGAGTATTCCTACGCCAACCGGCGGAAGAATTAAGCTGAGCGAAATCGCCAAAGTTGAAGAGTTCTGGACTCCGCAGACCATCACGCGTAAGAGCCGTCAGCGTATAGTTACAGTTGCCGTCACACCATATCAAACATCGCTTGGAGAGCTGGCTGCAGGCATTAAGGAAGAACTGAAAAACATTGAAGTGCCAAACGGAATCACCATAAACATTGGCGGAGACTATCAGGAACAGCAGGAGACCTTTGCCGACATGGGCCTGTTCATGATGCTCATTGTGATGCTTGTGTTCATTGTGATGGCTTCGCAGTTCGAATCATTCAAAAAGCCGTTCATCATTATGGCATCTGTGTTTTTTGCTGTCTCCGGAATCATTCTCGCCTTGTTCATTACGGGCACAACACTCGATATGATTGGCGCACTCGGAGCCATTATGCTTGTGGGTATTGTTGTGAAAAACGGAATTGTGCTTGTTGACTACACCAACCTGATGCGCGATCGTGGATACGAGCTGAAGGAAGCCATTGCTCTTTCTGGTCAGTCGAGACTTCGTCCTGTGCTCATGACCGCACTCACAGCCATTCTTGGTATGGTACCTATGGCCATCAGCTCCGGAGCGGGTTCCGAAATGTGGCGCCCCATGGGTATTGTAATCATCGGTGGTCTCACGGTGTCGACATTCCTTACACTGATTGTTGTTCCTGTACTCTATGGCATCATGTCAAGGCATGGTGAACGCGACGAAACAGAGCGCAAGCGCAAGGAATTTGTTTTCATGGAAATAACTGAGGAGAACCCCGTTTCAAAAAATTAAAAGTATGAAAGCCGTATTTATAGTATTCAATCAATCCAATACAGAGCGTGTGGAATATATGCTCGACAAACTTGGAATCAAGGGATTCACCTTTTTTGAACAGGTGCAGGGACGTGGAGGTGTTGACGGGAAGCCGCACAGAGGCACCCATACCTGGCCCGAAATGAACTCGGCCGTGATGACCATCGTTCAGGACAATCAGGTGGAAGACATCATGAAATCCGTGCACAAACTCGATATCCGTAACAAGGAAGCCGGTGTGCGCGCCTTTACGTGGAATATTGAGCAGATGGTTTAATTAAGAACATCGAATCATGAACCCTGAACAAGGAAGGATGAAGTATGAAGGACGTTTTAAATAAATTATCTTTCAACATTATACCTTCCTTGTTCATTATTCCTTGTTCAAAGTTCGGTGTTCATGATTCAAAAATTTATTATCTTTGCCTCCCCTTACATAAAGGGGGTTGTTAGCTCAGTTGGTTCAGAGCGCATGCTTCACACGCATGAGGTCACTGGTTCGAATCCAGTACAGCCCACCAGAGAACGAGTCTTTAGCTCAGCTGGTTTAGAGCGCTTGCTTGACAGGCAAGAGGTCGGCAGTTCGAACCTGCCAAGACTCACAAAAATGTAAAACGGCTTCAGACCTTGTGTTTGAGGCCTTTTTTTATGGGGTGAAATTTCATTGTGATTTGTAATTTTTTGGGCCGGTTTGAACAGGGTTTGAACAAATTGTACATCAGACACCGGTTTTCTTCAGAATTATTTTCGTTCCTGTTTCGGTTTTTATTAAAAGCTGGCGGATGAATGTTCCAGCAATTTATTGTTCCGGAAAACTTCAAACTGGATTATTTGTGTTTCGACAAAAAAATGTAAAGTCGAAAAACCATCCCCTCCTCCTTGCACCATCCAAGATAAATCCTAAATGTCAATCCCAATATTGGTAAAACACTGAAATTCAATAGATCACATCAAAGCCGGACGCAGCGCTGGCTTTGTGTTATTTGGATTATAAAATGAACAGATTTGTGTTCATTTCTGAATGAGATCAGAAATTGTAATTGCTTTTCTTGGGAAATTCTATTTCTTTCGGTCTAAAGAACTGCTATTCCGGTATCGGTTGGCAGTCGATGCAATTTGAATTAAGGTTTTCAGAGATTCTTTTCGTTACGGCTATTTTGATTTGATCGGTTGGAACAATGGATTCCGTGTTTTCATTCATAAGCGCCTCCATTGGAGTGAGACCGTTGAGTGATCCATGCGGGCGAATATAAGTATAGTCATGTACCATTTCGGAAATTATTTCGAGCGCTTTGTTCTGTTTGACTATTTCGGACTAAAGGGTGCCACCCATTTCGGAGCAAACAGTGCCACTCATTTCGGAGTAAAGAGTGCCAGTCGTTTCGGAGCAAAGGGTGCCACTAATTTCGGAGCAAAGAGTGCCACTTTTTAGTTTGGTTTGCGACTGAAAAAACCGCATTTTTTGTT
>CAZJOL010000145.1:0-7057 GCA_964547605.1 uncultured Bacteroidaceae bacterium
ACGGAGTTTATCCTGCTGTTGACTCTTCGACTCCGCTCAGAGTGACAGCAGGCAGAGCTCAGGATGGAAATTTTTGATCGGATGTTTTAATTGTTAGATATTTTTGACACCTTCGATGTTTTAAGCCTTATGCCTTACGCCTTATGCCTGATCTCACATTTCCACATTCGCTCAAGACAAAAGATAAAAGCTCTGCACTGAGCCTGTCGAAGTGTACAAAGACAAAAGTGACAATCTAATATTCCCACATACGCCGCAGGCCTCACATCGCCGGAGGCGCCACCTTTTCACATCATATCTCGTATTTCATATCTCGTATCTCTGATCTCGTATTTCTGATCTCGTATTTCTGATCTCGTATTTCTGATTTCGTATTTTTGATTTCGTATTTTTGCATGTTTGAACTCAAATTGATTTTCTTGCCGGAATTTTCCGAAAATATAAAACAAAAACTTGCCACGCTGCCTGATAAACCGGGGGTATATCAGTATTTCGACGCCGAAAACACTGTTATTTATGTCGGCAAGGCCCGGAATCTGAAAAAGCGCGTCTCGTCCTATTTTCACAAGGAGCATGACAGTGCCAAACTGAAACTGCTCGTGCGCAAAATTGCGCGTATCGAAACCATGGTGGTCCGAAGCGAATTCGACGCGCTGCTGCTCGAGAATAATCTGATCAAGCAATATCAGCCGCGCTACAATGTGTTGCTGAAAGACGATAAAACATATCCCTGGATCTGCGTCACCGACGAGGAATTTCCGCGTATTTTCTCCACGCGCTCAAAAGATGTCAGAGGCGAATATTTTGGCCCCTATCCTTCGGGCCGCATGGTGAAAGCGCTGACCGATATCATCCGCAAGATTTTCACTTTGCGCACCTGTAAGCTGTCGCTGTCGGAGGAGGGAATTGCGAAAAACCGCTTCAAATCGTGTCTTGAGCTCCAACTGGGCAATTGTCTTGCTCCCTGCATCGGCCAGCAAAGCAGGGTTGAATACAATGACATGATTATTCAGGCGCGTAACATTCTCAAAGGCAATCTGAATCCGGTCATTCAGGCACTCAAAGCAAGAATGAACGAGTGCTCGGCGCTGCTGGAATTTGAAAAGGCGCATAAAGTAAAAGACAAACTCGAGGCCTTGACATCGTTCCAGGCCAGATCGGGTGTGACTTTCGAGAAACTCGGCGATGTAGATGTTTTTTCCGTTGTTTCGGATGAAGATTACGGCTACGTGAATTTCCTGCGACTGCTCAATGGAAATGTAGTTCAGGGCCACACCTATGCGCTGAAGAAAAAAATGGATGAAACCGACGTGGATCTTCTTATGATCGGTCTGGGTGAATTTCTTTCGCTCAACGGAAATTTCGCTCCGCTGGTGTTGCTGCCTTTCGAGACTGAGATTGAGATTCCGAAGGTAAAATTCGAGGTTCCGAAAATCAGCGATAAGAAACAGCTGCTCGAATTGTCGTTGGCCAACGCAAAACAGTTTCGTCTTGAGCAAGGCAAGAAACGTGAAATGATTGATCCGGAGCGGCATTCGAAGCGAATCATGCAGACCATGATGAATGATCTTCATCTGAAAAAACTTCCGGAGCATATTGAATGTTTCGATAATTCCAATTTTCAGGGAACCGATGCGGTGGCTTCCTGTGTGGTTTTCCGCAAGGCGAAGCCGGCCAAAAGTGAATATCGCCATTTCAATATCAAGTCTGTGAGCGGCCCCGACGATTTTGCCAGCATGACCGAAGTGGTAACACGTCGTCTGAAACGCTTGCAGGAAGAGGGATCCGAACTGCCCGATCTGTTGATTGTCGATGGTGGAAAAGGTCAGCTGAGCGCAGCTGTCGAAGCTTTGGATGCCCTGAATCTGCGCCATGTTGTTCCTGTCATCGGCATTGCAAAACGTCTCGAAGAAATTTATTTTCCGGGTGATACACTGCCCATTTATATTGATAAAAAAAGTGAGTCACTTCGACTCATTCAGCGCATGCGCGATGAGGCACACCGCTTCGGAATCACGCATCACCGCAACAAGCGCAGCAAAGGACTGTTGAAAACAGAACTGACCGGAATTCCCGGTATCGGGAAAACGCTTGCTGAAAAATTATTGAAGCAATTCGGTTCAGTTGATGCCCTGAAAGCAGCTTCTGAAGAGGAAATACAGCAGGTTGTTGGTGCAAAGAAAGCGGAGGTGATTTTAGCATGGAAAAACAGTCATGTATAAGAAGCGTTTTTATGCAGTCTGTTTCATGAAATCAATGTGTCTGAATAAATCTATGTGTCTGACTAATATAGTTTGTATTCGCAAAATCATGAAAAAATGCGAATATGGAATACGGTATTTGCATTTTGTTTATTAATCGCAAATAAGATGAATTTGCTGGACAACGATTTTTTCACGAAATTTGTCCCGAAATACATTTCCGATGAAACGAATCAAGATTGTTGACTTATTGAAAAAACCTGCAGCTGATCTGCTGGGCACAACTGTAACCGTTAAAGGCTGGGTGCGCACGCGCCGCGACAGCAAGAATGTGGTTTTTATTGCCGTGAACGACGGCAGCATCATACATTCCATTCAGGTGGTGGCCGATACCACGAAGTTTGATGAAGCTTTGCTGAAAGACATTACCACCGGATGCAGCGTCCGCATCGACGGCAAACTGCTTGAATCGCCCGCTCAGGGCCAGCCGGTTGAAATCCATGCTGAAGAAATTGAGATTTATGGAAAATGTCCTTCCGACTCATATCCGCTGCAGAAAAAGGGACACACGCTCGAATTCATTCGCGAAATCGCGCATCTGAGGCCGCGTACAAACACATTTGGCGCTGTACTGCGCATTCGTCATGCCATGGCATTTGCCATTCATAAATATTTCAACGACCGCGGATTCAATTATCTGCATACACCCATTATCACCGGCAGCGATGCCGAAGGTGCCGGCGCCATGTTCCGCGTAAGTACACTCGATGCTGAGAATCCTCCGCGCACGCCCGAAGGAAAAATTGATTACACACAGGACTTTTTCGGAAAAGAAACCAATCTGACCGTTTCCGGTCAGCTCGAAGGCGAGCTTGGAGCACTGGCGCTGGGCGAGATATATACCTTTGGCCCTACATTCCGCGCCGAAAACAGCAATACGCCGCGTCACCTGGCTGAGTTCTGGATGATTGAGCCGGAAATGGCTTTCTACGATATCACCGACAACATGGATCTGGCCGAGGATTTTCTCAAATCGCTGGTCAGCTACGCGCTTGAACATTGCTACGATGATCTGGAATTCCTGCAGAAAATGTACGACAAGGAATTGATTGCCCGTCTGAAAGGTGTTGTTGAAACTCCGTTCAAGCGCCTTGCATACACCGAAGCCGTTGACATTCTCATGAAGAGCGGACAGAAATTCGAATTCCCTGTATCATGGGGAACCGATCTGCAGGCCGAACACGAGCGTTATCTCGTAGAGCAGCATTTCAGTTGTCCGGTCATTCTGACGGATTATCCGGCCGAAATAAAGGCTTTTTATATGAAGCAGAATGATGACGGAAAGACCGTTCGCGCCATGGATGTATTGTTTCCGCGCATTGGCGAAATCATTGGCGGAAGCCAGCGCGAAGAAGATTTTGAAAAACTGGTGAACCGCATTCACGAGCTTCACATTCCCGAAAAAGATGTGTGGTGGTATCTCGAAACGCGGAAATTTGGTTCCGTTCCGCACAGCGGATTTGGTCTTGGTTTCGAGCGTCTGATTCTTTTTGTGACGGGCATGGCCAACATCCGCGATGTCATTCCTTTCCCGCGCACACCCAAGAATGCAGAGTTTTAATGTTGATTTGTTGAAAAAAAACACTGAATAATTCCCGTAAAACTTGACAACCCCCGTTATCATTTTGTATTTTCAGACATAAATTACTAGATATGCTTTACCAACGGCTCGAACAGAAACTTCAACAAAAGCTCTCTCCGCAACAGATTCAGCTTATGAAACTGCTGCAGGTTCCGGCCATTGCGCTTGAACAACGCATAAAACAGGAGATTGAGGAAAATCCTGCTCTTGAGGATACGTCGGAAGACAATGATGATGATCAGGATCAGGACATTCAGGATGAAGAGCAGGAAAACGAAGAAAAAGAAGATTCGGATGTAGAGGAAAATGTCGAGAATGATTTCAGCCTCGATGACTATATGGATGAGGATGACATTCCTGAATACAAGCTGCAAGCTAAGAACACCAGTGCCGATGACGAAGTGCGCGAAGTCCCCTTTGTTTCACAGTCAAGTTTTTACGATCAGCTCTACGAACAGCTCCAAATGCGCGATCTGACTGAACTGCAGTACCGCGTTGGCGAATATATCATTGGAAATATTGACGAGAATGGATATCTGAAGCGCGATTCTGCCTCACTTTCCAACGACCTTGCTTTCGGACTCAACATCAATATGGAACCTGATAAAATTGAAGAGATCATTCTTGTTATTCAGGAGTTGGATCCGCCGGGCGTTGCTGCGCGCGACCTACGCGAATGTCTGGTTCTGCAGCTGAAAAGAAAGGACCGAAAGCTCGAAGCCATTCAACTCGCCATTCTGATTCTGAAAGAATGTTTTGATGAGTTTTCGAAAAAGCATTACGATAAAATCATGAAGCGCCTCAACATCAGCGAAGATCAGCTGAAAGATGCCATTGATGAAATTATTAAGCTGAATCCAAAACCCGGCAATTCGGGCGGCGACTCAAGCAAAGGCAGTCTGCATGTTTTTCCTGATTTCACAATCAGCAATAGCGATGGTGAGCTGGAGCTGGCTATTAATTCTCGCAACATGCCTGACCTGCGCGTCAGCCGCTACTACCAGCAAATGCTCGAGGCGTATGTGAAATCGAAAAATCAGGATCTGAAAACCAAAGAGGCCATTCAGTTTGTTCGTCAGAAAATTGATTCGGCCAAATGGTTTATCGATGCATTGCGCCAACGCCAGAACACACTTTTTGTAACCATGAGTGCCATCATGGAATTCCAGAAAGATTATTTCCTTAGTGGAGATGATACTAAGCTGAAACCCATGATTCTGAAAGATATTGCCGATAAGGTCGGACTTGATATTTCAACAATTTCGCGTGTGGCCAGCAGCAAATATGTTGTGACACCGTTCGGAACCTTTCTTCTGAAGAGCTTTTTCAGCGAATCGATGCAGACTGAATCAGGCGAAGAAGTTTCGTCGCGCGAAATAAAAAGCATTCTCACCGATGTCATCGGCGCCGAAGACAAACGCAAACCTTTGACCGACGATCGTCTTGCAAAAATCCTGAAGGAAAAAGGATACAACATAGCGCGACGCACAGTAGCCAAATACCGCGAGCAGCTTGATATTCCGGTTGCACGACTTAGAAAACAAATCTAAAATGTGAAAATGTGGCGCTCCGCTTATGTGACACCTATGGTGTATGTGGGAATATGAGATTCTGGGAAAGATGTGGAAATGTGCGGCAGCCCAGAATGTGTGAATTGAGTGACACAAAAATCATGAAACTTGACAATCAATTCAGGTTGTTTTGCTGTGATGTTTTTAGCTATTAGCTTTGTGAAGTCATAAGGCAAAAATGTTTTTCCAAGCAAAACGAATTAAATATAGTAATATGGAACCAGGTAATGAAAAAAAGGACAATGCAATTTTAGAATTATGCATTGACTTTTCATTGTTTGTTATGGATTTTTGTGAAATTCTGAAAGAGAACAGGAAGTTTGTTTTTGCTGACCAGATTCTCAGAGCAGGTACATCTGTGGGAGCTAATGTTTTTGAGGCTCAGAGTGCAGAAAGCCGTGATGACTTTATTCATAAAATGAAAATTGCGGACAAGGAAGCTTCAGAAACGAACTACTGGTTGATTTTATGTGAACGAAGCAAGCATTATCCGTACAGCGATGAATTAATGTCAAAACTGAATGTGATACGCAGTATGATTTCCAGAATAATTATTTCAGCCAGGAAAAACCGTCCCGGAAAATAGCGTCACAATGCCGGGGACGCAAATCTCCACATGAACGAAGTTCGACATCTCAACATCCGTTCGTATTTCTGATTTTCGTATTTGATCCGTATCTCATATTCACACATGCGCCAAAGGCGCCACATCGGCAAAGCCTCACATGCGCGAAGCGCCACATATAATTCGCATCTCGTATTAACACATTTCCACATGAACGATGTTCCACTTTTCCACATCCTTTCGTACTTTTGCAGCATCTAGTATTTCCACATATCCACATGAACGAAGTTCCACATTTTCACATCCTAGAACCGACATGAACAACCTTCCCAGACTTCTCTCCTGGCTATTCCATCCAATCATACTTCCAGCTTTATTCGCTGTGTTAGCACTTAGCGGTAATTATTATCTCAATAATATGCTGCGTCCCGAAGCTGTCAGAATTATCATGCTGGTGGTTCTGATTTTTACGCTGGCCATTCCGGCGCTGATTTTTGTCGCATCGCGCTTTCTGGGCGTCATTGAGTCGCTTGAAATGGAGGTGAAACAGGAACGCATTTTTGCTGTAACAGTCATTGGTATTTCATCATGGTTTTGCTGGCGGATATTATCGAATTATGATTTGCCTGCATACTACACCGATTTCCTGCTGCTGATTTTCACTGCTTCTGCCTTTGGTCTCATTATTTCTTTTTTCAAAAAATTCAGTCTGCATATTTTTGGCTGGAGCGTTATTATTGTTTCCATTGCCTGGTATATTTTTTCATGGCAATGTTTCAGCGTTCTGTATCTCGCACTGGCCGTTGCTTTGACGGGCATTGTTGCATGGTCGCGCCTAAAGCTGAATGCACACACCCCCGGTGAAATCTATCTGGGATTCGGGCTTGGTCTGCTGCCGGTGGTGGTATTGGTGATTCTGTAAATTTCTCATTCTTATTTTCGCTCCTGCAGCGCTATAGTTTCAGGCCGGGCGTAGTCTCAAATGAGAATTCTGTCGAGGATGTCTCAAAATGTAATTTCAGAGCAAAAACAACATTCCACCGTCCGATGCGACGAAGGAGCTAAAGGACATGGAACC